>DOFS01000101.1 GCA_003523945.1 Nitrospiraceae bacterium
AATTGCCAGGCCTGTTCGGTGTTGTTGGCCAATCCGGAAACAAAGTCATTAGTGTTTTACCACGCCATTGGTGACCGACCGCCAAAACCCGGAATGGCCTTTCCATGGTCGCAGGGGATTGCGGGATCAGTCTTCGCCACCGGAGAACCGGTGGTGATCAAAGACGCAAAGGATGATCAGCGTCACTTCGGGGAAATTGATCAACTGACCGGATTCCATACCAAGGACATGATTGCCATTCCCCTCCACCGATGGGAAGGACATCCCATTGGTGTCCTGGAGGTGATGAATAAGCGGAATGACAGTTTAAATCAGGACGATGTGGCTATCTTAATGATCATAGGGGCCTTTACGGCACTGTCCATTGAACAGGCCCGGTTATTTCAGGAGGCTAAATTAGCAGAAGTCGCACGAATCCTGGGAAACATTGGGCATGATGTCAAAAATATGCTTATGCCGGTACTGTGTGGGACTTCCCTTTTGAGAGATGAGATGAATGAAGTCTTCGCCGATCTTCCGGATTTTGATCCGGACAAAGGCCGGATCAGCCATGAATTATGTCTTGAGGTCCTTGAGATGGTGGCGAATAATGCAAAACGGATTCAAGAGCGCGTCAAAGAAATTGCCGATTGCGTAAAGGGATTGACGAGTCCCCCACGCTTTGCCCCGTGTAAGCTTCACCATGTTGTCTCCTCCGTGTTTGATACCTTGAAGCTGGCGGCCCAGGAAAAAGGCATTACCCTGGTTCACGAAGGAATTCTGGAATTGCCGGTGATGCAAGCCGATGAATCACGGTTGTTCAACGCCTTTTATAATCTTGTCAACAACGCTATTTCCGAAGTTCCCAAAGGGGGGTCAATTACGATAAAGGGACAAATTGAAGCGATGGGAAAGACGGTTCACGTGTCCGTGATTGATACCGGGCGAGGGATGCCAGCCGAAATTCGAGATACCTTATTCACCAGTCGAGCGATTAGCCGGAAACAGGGTGGAACCGGGTTGGGTACAAAAATTGTCAAGGATGTCATCGAAGCTCATTCGGGAGTCATTGCGGTAGAGAGTGAAATTAACGTAGGAACCATTTTTCACATTCATTTGCCCTTGGGCGGTTCTTGAGGTTTGCCATCTGGTTTATGGGTCTCCCTGAGTTCTGGAAACTGGTTACGTGGCGAGGGCAGCCTTGTGCATCGTTCATGGTCTGATGAATCGGAACTATGTTCTCGCGCCTGATCGTAAAAAGCTTTGTAGATTTCCTTCCGTTTGCGTTTGTATGTTAGGGGACCTGAACCGTTAAGGGGATCCCTGTGGGCCAATCTCCTCTTCGTTCTTTTGTCTTTTAAATTGGCGTCATGACCCTCCTCGTTCTTCTCGTTGTCATGGGTCTTCGGTGGGAAGGCGCATTGGAAAGCGTGGAACTTGATGCCTACGATTGGTCGATGCGTCTTCGTCCAACCAACCCAAGTCTGAGCCCCCCTATTACCCTGGTGTCCATTACCGACCAGGATATTCGGAAATTAGGGCATTGGCCGGTGACCGATGAAATCCTCGCCAATGGGCTGGAAATCATGACCTCTTTTCATCCTCGAGCGATCGGAGTGGATATTTATCGAGATTTGGAAGTACCGCCCGGGCGGCAGGAATTGGATCGGGTCCTTGAGGCACATCCGGAAATTCTGATGGTAATGAAATTTGGGGAAATTGAGAAGGGGGGGATTCCCAGTCCCGCTATTTTGCGAGGGACGGATCGTGTCGGGTTTAATGATGTGGTCGTTGACTCCGGGGGGTATCGTTCGCCGGGGACTCCTATACTTGGATGATGGAACCAATTTTTATCGCTCGTTTTCTTTGCTGCTGGCTCTGCAATATTTACGGCAGGAGGATATCGTCCCAAAACCTGCCGCCCAGAATTCTGACTGGGTGCAACTAGGGAAAACAGTCATCCACCCCTTCGAATCGTACGATGGGGGATATGGGGATGCCGATGCTCAGGGGTGTCAATTTCTGTTAGATCTTGAGCGAGGGAAGAACGTCTTCCCAGCTATTTCATTTGGGTCGGTTCTGGCAGGAAGCTTCAATACGGAGCTGGTTCAGGACCACATCGTGCGTATCGGGGTGGTCGCCCAAGGCGTCAAAGATTATTTTTATACCTCACAATGCGGAACACTTATGGTGTGTCCACCAATTCCAGGAATTGAGCTGCATGGATATATGGTGCACCAATTGCTTCGTTTGGCGAAGGAGGAAGGCTACGGCCCCCATCGCGACGTTTCCAGAATCTCAGGAGGCAGTCTGGACCGGGCTATGGGTGCTCGTGGGAGGATTTATTGGCGCGTGGGTTCGAGGAGCATGGCGCTTCTCTCTGGCAGTACTCATCGGGATCCTACTGCTTGGCGGGGTGGTGGTGAGTGGGATGATGTATGGCAAGTGAATTCCGTTTATTCCTCCAGCCATTGGATTAGTGGTCAATGCCATGGTTGTGACTGCCTGGCTCTCAAATCGGGAAAAGCAGGACCGGACGCTTCTAATGTCACTTTTTTCCCGACATGTTTCGCCGGAGGTGGCCGGGGCTGTCTGGGAAAAGCGGGAGCAGTTCCTGGAGAACGGCCGGCTGCGCCCACAATAATTGATTGTAACGACGTTGTTTACCGATCTTGAAGGGTTCACGACCATTGCGGAAAATATGAAACCCAATACATTGCTGGACTGGCTCAATACCTATATGGAAAGAATGGTAGTTATCATCAACGACTACGGAGGGATGGTTGATGATTATCATGGAGACATGATCAAAGCGGATTTCGGGGTATTTCGCCTGGGACCAACTGAAGAGGACGAACGGCAGGATGCCAAAAATGCGGTAAATTGTGCTTTGGTCCTGGAACAGGAAATGAGAAGCCTCAATTCTCAATGGCAAAAGCAGGGCCTGCCGGTTGTGCGAATGCGGATAGGCATTGAGACGGGGCCGGTTGTGGCCGGAAGTCTGGGTAGTGCACAACGGCTCAAATTTACGACAATTGGAGACTCCGTAAACATTGCGTCCCGACTTGAAAGTTTCCAAAAAGACTCCTTGGAGACCTGGTCGAAAAATGAAGTCTGTCGGATCCTTATCGGAGAAACGACTAAACAGTATCTTGGGGATCACTCGTGGGAGCTACGTGAAGTCGGCATAGTCACGCTAAGGGGGAAAACCACCGGCATTTCTATCTACCGGTTGGTCCCTAAGCTAGTTGGCCAGAAGCACTGTCCGTCTACGACTCCCCTGGAACAAGTCAGAGGATAGCCCATGAGCCTGTGCATCCCGGTTGAAAAAGGGTTAGCTTTCGAAGAGGAACAAGGAAAAAGTGTGAGGGAGAGGTCTGGCTTGAGTGGTTGCCTTCTCCATTCATACCTGGACATAATGTAAGAAACAACTGTCCCCTGTGGTGCTTGGCGTGGGGACAAGGGAATTGCCGGGAAACCCGTCATGCCGAATCGATCCGGGAAACAAGAAACCCCCCTGAGGATAATAGACCTCCCCGAACCGTTTCTGCTTCAGATCAATCAGGAGCAGGAATTACGAGCCCTCTTGCAAATCATTGAAAAGGAATCCCGCCAGTTATTACAGGCAGAGGGGATAAGCGTGTTTCTGCTGGATCGTAAGGAATGTGAATTGTGGTTTCCCCTCCCCGTGAGCGGCCAGGTGCTTCGGCTGGATGCTCGCTTAGGGATTGTGGGCGCCTGTGTGGCGACAGGGGAGTTGATCAATGTCAGAGATGCGCAATCAGACTCAAGGTTTTTTTCCGGCATCGACACCCAAATCAAGCGGCAAACACAGACTCTGTTAGCGCTGCCGATCCGAGACAGAACTGGAGAAATCTTCGGAGTGTTTGAGGCCGTGAATAAAAAAGGCAAGGAATTTACGGCTCAAGATGAAAGTGTGGCCCAATCGTTGGTTGATGGCATTGCCATCCCTCTTCAGAAGTTTCATTTGTTGGAACAATTGCGGCAGGAACGCGAACGGTTGCAACAGGAAAACGCGCATCTTTGGAAAGAGGTTGAAGGACAGTTCTCCACGAAAAGGCTTATGGGAAACAGCCTGCCCATGCAACGCCTGATTAGAGTCATCGATCAGGTCCGGGATAGTTCAGTGGATGTGCTCATAACCGGGGAAAATGGAACCGGGAAGGAATTGGTGGCCAAAGCCATTCATTACAGTAGCCCACGGGCCCGGCAATCGTTTGTTGCGATCAATTGTGCCGCCCTTCCCGAAACATTAATCGAAAGTGAATTATTTGGAATTAGCAAAGGTACTGCGACAGATGTGGAGGCTCGAATAGGCAAGTTTGAACAGGCGAATAAGGGCACGCTGTTCCTGGATGAAATTGGAGATCTGGGCTTAAGCGCACAGGCCAAAGTGCTGCGAGTGCTTCAAGAACGGGCCGTCGAACCGGTGGGAAAGCGTGAGGCGATTCCCCTCAATATCCGGATCATTGCGGCCACCAATAAAAATTTAGAAGCCGCGATCAAGGCTGGCGAGTTTCGAGACGACCTCTACTACCGTCTCAAGGTTGTCCATGTGCATACGCCGGCTTTGAGGGAGATCCCGGCTGATATCCCCCTCCTCGCCAATTATTTTCTTGATTTGTACAGTACGCAGATGGAACGACCCAGGAAAAAATTGTCCGCCAGGGCTATGCAGCGCTTCATGGAATATTCCTGGCCTGGAAACATCCGGCAGTTAGAAAATGAAATAAAACGATTAATGGTCATGGTTCGTGGAACGACGATAAACGAGGATGCGCTCGAAGAAGGCATCCGAAGCCCTGCTCAAATGACCGGAGGCACGGTAGATCCGAAAGGCCGTAGTCTTCATCAAGCAATCGATGAATTGGAGCAACGGATGATTAAGGAGACTTTGTTGGCCTGCCGGTTCAATCAAGTCCAGACCGCCAAACGGTTGGGCTTGAGCCGGCAGGGACTTATCAAAAAAATCAAACGTCATAACATTCAGGTCAATTACTTGCGGGATGAAGTTTACGAATCCCCCTCATAGCTGTTTTTTTAATGCCGCTGCTCTTCACGCTCTTCCTCACCCCTCACATATCTACCCCCATTCCTCAACCCTATTCAAGGACATTAACCAACCTCTTGTCTAAAAGGGTGTTCCCGCCTCAATTAGGGAATTAGGCGGATCAACCTTATTTGTTTTTCACTGTTCGGCTTTTCAATGGTATTGAGGGCACGAAAACAAAAAACCCGCACTGTTTCAAATTATGTGAAGGAATAATGATCCCTTTTGGGTTGCCTATTTTCGCTACCGAGCTTTTCATGGACACCCCTGATGTTAATACTTTGTAATAATATTGGGTAATGAGAAGGTCAATTCCAATTTAGCGGTGGCTGGAATGATGATGGGGAGATGGCGGGGACGACCACAAGCGGAGACATTCGGGGATAGTACCTAAAGGACGAAAAGGATGGGATGGCTCCCTGCTAGCGATAGCCGGTGACGATCAAGATAGTTGCCGGGTTTCAGCCCGGCAGCCGAGTTCCTTTTGTTTCGCCAAAAAGATCCAAAATCATCGACGCCTCGCCCGATCTCATTCAAGATGGGAGGGACGCGAGCCTGGGGAGGGCGGCCCAACTCGCTGCGCTCACACAAAGCCGCCGGTTCATGGGAGCGTCCGACTCAAAGACCGGACGGCAGGCGTCCCTCAGCGGCGGGGGGACACACAGATAAAGAAGCCTGGGGAAATTAATTGGAGACACTATCACTAGTATATTCATTATAATTTTCACTTGTTCCAATTTGATAGGAACAGCACCCATGCAACCGCCAGCCCGATCACGCAGCTTATCGAGGTCCCCAAGGCGATGTTTTGATAAATCTCGTACAGTTGCATGAGAGAAACCTTTTTCAAATTTGATGGAAGATTCATAGTGGATTCTTAGTGAACATTTCTTCTTCCAGTTCTCATATTTATGAAAAAGCAAACACGATGCCGTTTTTGCATGAAGTTTCATGGATTTGATGATTTCATAATTAAAAACAATAGTTTATGGATTAAAAATGAATTATTAGGCCGTTCGCGGAATTCGATAATTTGTGTCGAAATGGTCACGAGGTTGTCACCGTGTCAACCTCGTGTTCTCCATTCTCCTGCGGCACCAGGAAAAATGTTGTTGGAAAAAAGAGGTAGGGAGCAAAGTTCGTGTCAGGGGGTTGGGGGACAAGCAAGGGGTAGAAAACTCCTGCCGACGGGTTGGAACCCTGAGGAGAGTGGATCTCCCCAGCCGATCTGCGTGGAGCCGGCGAAAACACCTGCCATCAGCGTCCCTTTGGGGGAAAGTGTCTCTATTCCATGATGAAGTTGAGGTCTCTTCTGTTATTTGTCCCGGTTTGACAGGAATAGAACCCATGCCACTGCCAGCCCGATCACGCAGCTTATCGAGGTTCCTATGACGATGTTTTGATAAATCTCGTAGAGTTGCATGAGAGAAACTCTTGGACAATTTCATGAAAGTCTTCTCTTAGATTCCGGGTAATTGCTCCTGGCACTTTTAAAATTAAGCAACCATGGTGCCGCTTGTGAATGAGGTTTCATCGAATCGGATTTATCTGTTTAAAATTAATTAGTTGAGAGTGTAAATTCGATGGAAATCATAGCGACTGGATTCGATCGCATTGATCTGAGTGGTCACGTTGTTGTCACTGTGCGACTCCTGTTCTTTTTAATGGGGCACAAGTCAACAGTTAGTTGTGTAGGGAATGGAGATTTTTGGTCAGGAGAAAGAGGTGCAGCAAGAGTATTATTTGCTTTTTGGCAGGATACAAAAAAAATCCATTCCCGCCTGTGGTTGACGGGAATCTCTCTTAGATTTGTGTCGATGGAATCCCGCATTCAATCGGCGGGGAGGCCCATATAAGTAAAAATCTGCGGGGATGTATGGCTAGGTGGGATAGAGAAAGAGCATGAAGCGGTGAGAGGTCAAGCATGGCGGGAATGAGCTGTCTATGACAGCGGCATTATCTTTCTGGGAAATGAAATTCTAGATTCAAGCCCAAAAAATGACCGGGCTAATCCGGGTATCTATCTCGAAGATGGACCGTTAGAGCCAGTTATTAATCAGAAGGAAAGGTGCCCAATAACTTGGGTGCCGGTAGATGGGATGGTCGAGTAGGGACACTTGTGCCTCACGAAGGGCCTGGGCTTTGGAGAGGGATGATTCTTTGAGTCGCGCATAAAAATTATCGACCAGCTCAGAGGATGCCTGGTCATTGATAAACCATATGGTGGCCAAGGCGCTGCGAGCTCCTGCTTTCACGGCCACCCCCGCCAAGCCCAGTGCGGCCCGGTCGTCCCCGGCTGGTGTTTCGCAGGCGCTTAAGGTTAACAGATCCAGGGGGATCTGGCGAAATTGAAATAATCCAATTAATTCTCGTAGGCGATCTATGGTGAGCTTGTTGTCATAGGTCAGCACGAAGGAATTCTTGGCCTCATTTTCAAATTTTCCATGTGAGGCGATATGAATGATCGTAAAATTTTCTTCTTTCATGTCCCGTTCCAGATTAGCAATAAGGAATTCCTCGTCCATGAGGGTCTTCCCTCCAAAAAAAGCCTGAATCCCCTGGACTTCCCTTTGAGTATTGGGGAGTGGTGAAAATCCCTGTACGCCTTCAGACAGTTTAATCGATAAGAGATTGACCTGCTCCCGGTCCAGGGGATGGGCATCTGTGAGTGTCAGCCCGGGAGTCATCGCGATGGCATATTTTTGAATGAGAAACTTTTCTCCGTCATGTAAGGGCCCCATCGGAATAGTTCGCAAGGAACCATCCGGAACGAAGACGAGTGTCTGAATTCCGAATTCATTCAGATACGGTTCAAGTGGTCGGATAAGCAGGTCATAGAGGGATTGCGCTCCGGAGCCGGGGTGCCTATTGGATCAATTCGCCGAACCCATTGGGCCTGCCCCAGCCAGGCAAAAAAGTGGGAGTCAAGGTCATTCTTTTTTCTCCGATTATTGGTGGCATCCAGCACATCCAATCCCACACTAAATCGTGAACGAAAGGCCAGAACTTGCATGGGTTGGCGATGGATCCATTCCTGTGCAAACCGAATGGCTGACACCTTGGACTTCCCTTTTGAGGTGGTTCCCGGGGTAAAGGAGAACCCTGTTCCACCAAGAAAATTCTGATTTTGAAGATGTTCCCCGATTTTTGAAATGGCCACTTCATCTGTGAGGGTACGATACAGGGGATGTCGTATCGCGATTTTGAAAATTTGTGATTTGCTTTCAATGTCCAGCTGTTTAAAGTTTGATAACACCACATTGAAATCATTCAGGCGATAGTGTAATTCCAGAGTCGTGTCCCGGGCCGTGAATGGGACGATATACGAGACGTCGAGGAGGGGGTTCACGCCCTTGGAGCGGCCAAAAGTGAAGAGAAATTGGTCTCCGATACCGAATCCATTATCGACGGCGATGGTGCCCAGTCCCCGTTCGGCTCCAACGGTTGGAGATTGAAAATTATTGAATTCCGTCCACGCCCGGAAGGGGGATGCTTCTTGTACCCGTGCATGGAGAATAGCTTCTCCAGGCTTCAGGCCAAGCTTGAGTTCCGTGTTTAACCCGACAATTCTCGGGTCTTGAAGGAGAATGTGCAGCCGCTCCTTGAAGTGGTCTGATATGTGAAGGGAGGACCGGCATCAAGCCCGATGCGACGTTCCAAATAGAAAGGCAGAAAATACTTGGTTACCTCAATTTTAATATCTGTTAATTCCCCGTCAATAATTTGAGTCGTTACCTCTCCTTCCTCCTAGTCGGGAATGATGGCACCGGCATTCACGTATCCGTTGTTAATATACAAAAGGGTAAGGGCCCGGCGGAGTTCCTCCAGGTCTTCGTTCGAGAGTTCGCGATTTTCGTAGGATGCGGTGACTTTCGATAACTCCTCCGCGGTAAAAACCGTGCTTCCTTCAACATGGATTTTACGGATCAAGATGCGTAGCTGAGGACTAGGCCGGTCCTGTAATTCAGGAAATGTCTCAACCGGGGGTAAGATGAGTTAAGGAGGAGGCGCGGGTGAAAGTGGCTCTTCCTTCTGGAGCGGGGGAGGCTCTCCTGATCGTCCGGTCGGATCGAGGACGTTGGGGGCAGGTAGGGGGGAGGACTTAGTCCTGATCCTAAGGAAGGATTAAGGAGGATCAGCAGAAGTGAGAGTAACCCGCCCGCAATGAAACCGATTTGTGAAATGCTGCCGGTCCAGAAAATTGAAATAGTCGTGCGATAGCTCATGTCGCCTTCGCAGAAACTACTGAAATGACAAGCGGGTTATTCCTGGTGTGTATAGCAAAATGAGGGATTAATGTCTCGGTACCCACCAGATTGCGGAAAAATGCCGGATTGGGAGTAAAAGAGAAAAAAGGGCCGAAAGCGTTTTTTACCGGAGCCGTACCGCCACAGGTTAAAGCCGTTATCGGCCCCTAATTGGACGGTACGTTTTGCGAAGGGTTTGTTAGAAGGTGCTATAGAAACTGAAAGTCACTAAATTAATGACTTTCTTTAACAAGATTTTTGTTCCATTCCGGAATTTCGATGGTGAGATCTT
>DOFS01000104.1 GCA_003523945.1 Nitrospiraceae bacterium
CTTTCTGCCTTTCATGCCAAGGTGGAATTGTGATAGAGACTAGACAAATGTGGGTGAGCGATTTAAGGTATGACCATGCATATTTCTGAGGTGTTGCGGACGCATCATCCTGCGATTAGTTTCGAGTTTTTTCCCCCAAAAACGGAACGGACGTTTCAAGAACTGTTTGAAGCGATTTCCGCTCTCATGCCGTTAAAGCCTGCGTATGTCAGTGTTACCTATGGGGCTGGTGGGTCTACCAGGGAACGCACGCATGATTTAGTCGTGAAACTGAAAAGGGAAACCGATCTGACGATTGTGTCGCATTTAACCTGCGTGGGCTCAGGCCGTCAGGAAATTCATCAGATTCTCTCAAAATACCAGGCCAGTGGTATTCATAATATTATGGCTTTGCGGGGAGATCCTCCCAAGGGATGCACGGCTGTGGAGATTCCTGAGGATGGCTTTCAGTTTGCGTCTGATCTGGTGTGGTTTATTAAGCAGCAGTTTCCTGAAATGGGCGTGGGAGTGGCGGGATTTCCCGAAGGACATCCCGGTACGCCAAACCGGTTACAGGAAATGGACAATCTGAAGCGAAAAGTTGATGCTGGTGCTGATTATATCTGTACCCAATTGTTTTTTGATAATCGGGACTTTTTTGATTTTTGTGAACGTTGCGAAGTTGTGGGCATTAAAGTGCCGATCATCGCGGGCATTATGCCGATTGTTTCCAGGAAGGGCATGGCTCGCATGTCCGAGCTGGCGCTGGGGGCACGAATTCCGGCAAAACTTTTGCGGGCGATGGATCGAGCGGAGAATGATGTTTACGCGGAAGGGGTGGGCATTCATTGGGCGACCGAACAGGTGGTGGATCTGATTGATCATAAGGTGAAGGGTATTCATTTTTATACCTTGAATAAATCGAAGGCAACCTTGAAAATTTATGAGTCTCTCGGTATTCAAAGTTCAGAAAGTCTTCAGCATCCGGTGGAATAACCCCTGCCTGATTTTTCCTGTCTGTTCTTCAACACTGCTGTAATTGGCATTCCGTCTCTCGGTTCTTTCGACCTGTTTTCCGTGTTCTTTTTCGTGCGTTTTGACGCCTGCGACCTATGCAAGGTTCTGGGCCAGGGGATTGGGGATTTTACCCTTTCCCCCTGTGGGGCATGTTGGGTAAGATGTGTCGGGTTCTAAAGGAGGATATTCATGACGAAGAATGCAGGGTTTCAGGTAACACTTGATTTGGATGGTCGCCAATGTATGGTGATTGGTGGTGATGAAGAGGCCGTTGAAAAGGTGCATCGGTTGTTGGATGCCGGAGCAAAAGTTACTGTGGTAAGTCCTACTCTTCATGTTGATTTGCGGAAATTGACTGCCTCAGGGAAAATTATTCATCGGGGACGAACCTTTCGATCCGGTGATGCTCAAGGGGTTGTGCTGATTATGAATGTGTTGAAGGACGATTTGGATTTGGCCAAGTCCTTGTTCGAGCTGGCGAAAACGGAACGCTGTCTGGTGTGGTCGATGGATTTGCCAGAATATTCGACGATCATTATGCCTGCGCTGGTTAAGCGCGGGAATCTTCGAATAGCGATTAGTACGAGCGGGACCGCTCCGGCTCTGGCGAAGGTGCTTCGTCAAAATCTTGAATTGCTATTTGATGATGAATTTGACCAGTTCCTAGATTGGTTGGGCGCCCTGCGTGAAGAGCTAAAGAGTACGGAAGTGAGCGACCGTCGGCGTCGTGAGCGGTTGGCGGAAGCGGTCAATGGCTTTCAATTGACCGGGGAAATGGAGTATCCCAATAGTTGGAAGTTGTCCAGTGAGGAGCAGGTGGAACCTGTTGGAAAGGAAGGTGGGTAATGGTGCTGTTGGAATTTAGCATGTCGCCTCTTGGCAAAGGCGAGAGTGTCGGAAAATATGTGTCCCGGTCACTAGACCTGATTGATAAAAGCGGAGTGGATTATCGCCTCAATCCCATGGGAACCGTGTTGGAAGGCGAGTGGGATGACGTGTTTCGCGTCGTGAAAGAATGCTATACCAGAATGAAAAAGGATTGCCCTCGGATTTCTTGTGTGATTAAGGTTGATTATCGGCGTGGGAAGAAAGGCCGGTTGGCTGGCAAGGTGGCAAGTGTCGAGAAACATTTAAAGCGTAAGTTGAAAACCTAAGATCCTAAAACCCTTTGCCTGAGTCAATGTGGTTGTGTGGGGAATGAATCCGTCAGCTAGGTGGTCATTCCAGGATTTTTTTTGCTGACGGTTTTTGTGCTGGTGACGGAGAAGAGTCAGGAATGTGGGGAAGGTAAATCCGGTTTGCCTTTCCTCCGATCCCGCATAAGACTTCATAGGGAATCGTTTTTAACCATCCGGCATGATCTTCGGCTGTTATTTCCCGCGTTCCCTGTTTTCCCAATAGCATGACCTCGTCTCCAACAGTTGGATGGGGGATGTCCGTGACATCCACCATCATCATATCCATGCAAATTTTTCCAATAATTGGGGCCGCTTCTCCCTTGAGTAGGACATGCCCGATGCCGGTGAGATGACGGGGAAATCCGTGGGTATAGCCCACCGGCAGGACGGCGATTTGAGATGGTCTCCGTGTGCGGAACAAAGCATT
>DOFS01000576.1 GCA_003523945.1 Nitrospiraceae bacterium
GGGAGCCAGCATATTTTCAAGACGTTAATGGTTGGGAGTGGCGGGGGGCCCATGCCGGCTTATCAGGACCAACTGACTTCTGCTGAAATTTGGGATATCGTTCATTATGTTCAGTCCTTACGTGTCGAGGCCCATGAAATTGAATTGGCAGCGGCCGGCGTAAATATTGAAAACATGGAGGAGGCCCGAAGAAAGATGTGGGCGACCTTATTGACCTCGGGAAACCTCAATGCTGTTGATTCTGAAGTGGTGCGAACAAAGCCGCACATCTTTGAAAGCAACCAGAATCCATAGCCAGTAAAAAGGACAGGTACATGGGGGAAGAACCGAAAACGAAAGACGATCTCCGCGGGCAAGAAGGTGATTCGGTGAATTTCATGGAGGGTCGCCCTCGTGAGGAAGCGCATGGTGAAAAGTATGCGTATCGGCATTCCGGCATTCAGGAAAGGCATGGTACAATACCCATATGGCTCGTTGTTGTCGCTATTTTGCTTGCGTGTTGGGGAGTTTTTTATACGGTCCAAAATTGGAATCCCCCCTCGGCAATGTATTAAACGGTTATCCGGATCGATTAAGAAGTTGTTGCAACGTGGAGTGTGAGCGGGCCACTCGTATGTGAATTTCAGGATTACACGGCAATGATCATTCATTCGACGCTGAGGAGAATTAGCATGACATCCAAGAACACGTTCATTGTTTTACTCGTTAGTTTGGGGCTTAGCCTGACGTTTTCTGTGAGTACAGTGCAGAGTGCGACCGGGGACAGCACAAAAGGAAAACAGGTATTTCAGCAATTCTGTCAGGTGTGCCACGGGGCGCAAGGGAAGGGCGATGGGCCTGTGGGCATGGCTCTTAAGCCGCCTCCAGCCAATCTGTCCAGTAATAGGGTCCAGGACAAAAAAGACGACGAACTGATGAATATCCTTCTTAAAGGGAAACCGGGCACAGCCATGCCCGCCTGGGAAAAGGATCTCTCATCGCAGCAAATGACCGATATCATTGCCTTCATAAGAAGCTTAGGCAAGTGATTCGGCAGGAAGGATGTAACGCTCGTCAAACTCAAGTGAGATTTCAGCTTGCCCATTCATTCGAATAAAAATAAATGGTGAGGAAAGCACCCGCTCACGGCATTTGATCCCTCACGACAAAGGTTAAAGCGAGACCCTGTCGGCTTTCCTCTCATCACTCTGTCCACGATTGAAATCCCAATGACCTCAGGCGGGGGCCCATCATGTATTCACATCTTTTTCAGTATCGCTGAGCCTCGAGGCGGTCTATCGCTCATTCGCCCCTGGTCGATACATTTCCAGATTTTCCTGCCGCATGAAACGATCTTTTCAATCAATCCCCCTTGCCGGTTTTTTTTACTCCTTTTAGTGAACGGAGCAACTCGGAAACTTTGCAAACTTAGTTTTGAAAATTGAAACGAGCCTTAAAAAGATCAAGCTACGATGAAAAGTGATGGGAAGGGGAGGGTCATTTGTTTTGGGTTGCTGGCCCATTCTAAGTTTTGAATGGGGAAAATTGTCGGTTAGGGCTCATCAACTTTTCGTTTTGTTTTTGTTCAACCTTGGGGGTTGAGGAGCCATATGATGGTCTTTTGCCTTTTAACATTGCTGTCATTCCAACTACGCCCAAGATGATCAGTAACATTCCAAAGACCTCAAGTCCTGTCATAAGAGCCTCCAGGTTGAATGGGGTATTTCCGGGCGGGATGTTTCTTTATTAAAACTGTTCGTCAGGAGCTTTTTTTATATTCCTGGGACTGTGCTGATCAGTAAATTTGGCCAGTGGGGTAGACTTCGGGTTCAATGAACACTTAATACCTCCAGACAGTGCTGAGCATTAGCACAGTAATGACGGGTCGAAGTAATCCGGATATGGTTGAAGTCTCCCAAAATGATTAAACCATTTCGGTTCAAAAAATTTTTAGCGGACTGACTAATTGATTGAGGACATCAGATATTCATCTGATGTCCTACTTTGGTGGCCCCTAGGATCTGCGGTCTTTTTCAGCCTTCTTAAGATCCTGATCATCAAGGTATTTAAAAACGAAATACAAAAGGATCCCGGCTAGAAGTCCCATTGCGTAAAGACCATACATGGCGCCCTCCTTTGGTTAAATGCCAGTGGAGAAAGAGCAGATGATCAGTTCATCCTTTCCGGAAAATATTTTCATATTTGAAAAAATTTTTGAAATTCACCTAACCTTTGTCCATGGTTTATCTAAACATTTAAGGAACAACTGGTCAAAGGAAACCGGTTGAAACCTTAGACGGCATCTTCATGAAATCTCTGACTATCCTAGTGTGATTTTTATGAAGCCAGAAACGGAGAAAAATCAGGCGAGAATAGCCCCGAGGAGGATGAGTATTATTTTTTGAAAAGAAGAAAAGTTCAAGGAACGTTTGTTCAATTGAAAGGTTCTGGGCAGGAATCTGTCAGGGAAACAAATGCAAACGTATTTCACACAGATCTGCTAGTCCCCTTCATAGCTAATGCGGGCTGAGAAGCTGCTGCTTTCCCTCGCCTTGCGCCAGATTATCTGGCTCTAATTCGACTAAATGTTCCTCCTCGCCTATGCTCTCGGGCTGGTGGAACGACCGGAAAATTATGAATGAGGGACGAGAATGATATCCGGGCCGGAAGAAATCGTGTGTGAACTGTGCTTCGTGTCATGGTAAGAACGGAAAACCGATGAGAGGTTCAGTCAAAGATTTCCGAAAGCCAGGACCATGAACGCAACCTCAGCCTCCTCCTTTCCAGGCGGATTGCCGAGGAGTGCTCTACAGCCCCATCGGAGAAATTAAGCATAAGGGCCCGCAAAATGGAATTTGGAAGGTTCTCAGAGAGCCTTCGAACCATTGGACTCTGTTCCTATCGTGACCTCACTGGAGAGAACATGTGGATCACTAGGCCAATTCAGAAAATGCTTCCAACGCTCGCTCCCTGGAATCGCTGAGTGTGACGATCGGTAGGGGATAATCTTCTCCAAGTTGCACACCCGCCTCCACCAACACTTTCTCAGGCGCTTCCCATGGATTATGGAGGTATTTGTCTGGCATCTTTTTTAACTCGGGAATAAACCGTCGAACATACTCGCCATTTTGATCAAACTTTTTCCCCTGCGTGACGGGGTTGAAAATTCTAAAATACGGTGCCGCATCGGCTCCACAGCCTGCGATCCATTGCCAGCCGGCACTGTTGTTGGCAAGATCGGCATCAACCAAGGTATCCCAGAACCAATCCTCCCCCAGATGCCAGTGCAACAAAAGGTTTTTGACCAGAAACGATCCGACAATCATGCGCACGCGGTTATGCATATAACCCGTTTCCCACAGCTCCCGCATGCCGGCATCCACGATGGGGTA
>DOFS01000227.1 GCA_003523945.1 Nitrospiraceae bacterium
ATCCGCCGGTGACGATAACCACATCCTTTCCCTGGGCTTCCTTCATGGGCCATCCGATTCCAAAGGGCCCACGAACGCCCACGCTCTCACCTGGTTGCATTGCGCCAAGGACCTGTGTGATCCGTCCAACTACACGAATCGTGTGATCCAGGAATTCCGGCTCGCCAGGGTCCGATACAATGGAAATGGCTACCTCGCCTACACCAAAGACATAGAGCATGTTGAACTGTCCCGCCTCAAAACGAAAAGACTCCTGATGGGCAGGATTAGTGAGTTGCAGGCGAAATGTCACGATATCCGTGGACTCCTGTTTCTTGTCCACGATCATAGCCGGATGAATGAAGTAGGGATTATGAGGCATGGTTTGGCGTTTTTGGGATTACCCTGTCGCCCCAGGTAGGAGAAGTTTATTCACACAATGAGTTATCCTAACAAAATGAAGCCACAATCACTTTATTTCTCATTTCTCCAAATGAAGAATTCATGGTAGTGTGGCATTTCTCCTCATTTACTAAGCACCAAAGGTCTTTATTTGAAGAGCAGCAAGATCAAAGCCAAATTGTTAATTTTTATTTTATTAGATAATCAAAACGGCCAGATGCCGCAGATCACATTTTTTCGACCAAATGGTGTGAGAATTATCTGTCATCGTCATCTGCTGATCATCTGATGTCTAATGGTCGTTTTGCGGATCAAGCCTTTGGCAAACTATTTCTGGAAGCAGGTCCAGTTGCCTTCATGCAAAAATATTAATCTTTAAATGTAATGGAAACCGTTAGCAATTGCTTAACACAGCAATTACTCAAGGGGTGTCTGCTGGAGTTTTGGATTAAGCGACTTGTCTCGACGATGTATAGGCCCCCAAAAGGAAAAAGGTATGGCAACCAATATTAATAATAAGGCGAATCCTCAAAATAAATGAGCTAGGCAGCCAGACAAGGCGAACATGAGTAATTTGTGCCCCTGAACTTCCCTGATCAGAGACTTTTAAGTGATTCTTTTTAAGTGTATGAACAATATTAAAAGCCCAAGCCCGTATTTCCTTGCTGTGCTCACGGCATTCCTCTCTGGATTGTTTGCGGTAATTGGTATTTACTTCACGTCAATTTTCCAAGAAGATCAGATCAAGCTGTCTAAGAGGATCGACATCCGAACAACTTCATATCTTGCGTTTCTAAAGAAAATAAATTCTGAAAATTCTTCGGTGGTTGCCAAGATTCAGTATGTGGGTTTATTAGTAAATCAATCCATTACAGATGGAGAAATTCAGGAAGTAGAAGACTTTTTAGCCGATCTGCCCTCACAAATTAACACAGAAATTTTGGTAGATCTAAATCAAGAATTTAATCTATTAAGAATTTCCGGAAGCACGCAAGTACGAAAAATTGTAGATGATTTGTTTTATGTTTTGTTAAAAAGAATAGACCACATAGATTTTTCAAACTATTCGCCAGAAGTGGAAAAAACTTACATCACTTTTCATCCATATCCGAATCATATTTCTCCAAAAATGTTAAGTGCTGATGCAAAGGAATTTTTGGCGTTCGTTGTGGGTCTTCCAGTTTCTAATAAGGAATCTAGTTATATTGATTTAAAGGTTTCCGATGACGAAAGATTTTCTATTGTGTTGGCCGCAAAACTTCTCGAAGAACTTTTGCTAACAATTAGAAATGAATTAGAAAGTTTATAATATTAATTTTAAGTATGGGGTCAATGTTTTGGATTGCAAAACGCTCCTCGATAATAATTGAGATGAGAGCGACAACTGGCGAGTGATGCCTGATTAAAGTCTCCAAGAACTCTTCCAGCTAATGGGTGTTTCTATCCATATACCCGAACAAGTCCTGGAATCTGTTTTGGAATCGAAGACCAGAGGAACAATTTGTTAGCCATACACACATTTCAACGAAACCCGAAGGTGTCATCATGAAAAAAATACTGGCCGTTCTGACAAACGTGGCAAAATATCCAAACCTGGACAGAGCGACCGGTCTGTGGCTTGGAGAGGCCGTGCACTTTGTCGAAAAAGTCGAGGCGGCTGGCTAAGAGGTTGATTTTATTAGTCCCAAAGGAGGATACACTCCGATTGATCCACATAGTCTTGCACAGGCAGATGCGACTGACTGGGAATGGTACCAGAAAAAAGAGTTTATGAATCGTCTAGGAACCACGGTGACACCCGCCGACGTCAATCCGGATGATTATGGGGCGATTTACTTTACGGGCGGTCATGGGGTGATCTGGGATTTTCCCGATAACGAAAACCTTCAAGCGATCAGCCTGAAAATTTATGAGAATGGGGGATATGTGTCTTCAGTTTGTCATGGTGCTCTTGGATTGCTGAATATTCAGTTATCGGATGGGACCTTACTCATAAAAGGCAAAGAGGTCACCGGCTTCTCAAATGAGGAGGAAAAATTGGTCGAACTCGATACGGTCGTGCCATTCCTGACAGAGACTGAATTGGTTAAGCGAGGGGCCATATATAAGAAAGCCGATAAGCCGTGGGCTCCGTTTGCTCTTGAAGACACCAGGCTCATCACCGGACAGAACCCGGCATCTGGTGGCGCGGTGGCCGATCTGCTTTTAGAGGCAATTGGGAAAAAGGCTAACCGGGGCTAATATCTAGCAAGAGCCGTGCGCTGGTGCTTCCACACTTGATCTCTCTCTAATTTGGAGATAAAGTTTTTCTATGACTCACACAC
>DOFS01000094.1:0-5187 GCA_003523945.1 Nitrospiraceae bacterium
ATTCAGGAATAAGCAAACGGCTTTCCATCCCAAGCTTTTTGGCTATTTCATGAACTCTCATGCACGTCCTTTACTGTGAAGCCGTAACCTTTATGACCCCGAACTCTGCCCTGACTCGGTTGGCACCACTGCCGGAGTCTCCACACCTTCCTCCTGTGAGGAAATTTCTGGTTCTTTGGTACTTCCCACCGGATTTTCTGTAATCTGTGCAGCCTCTTCAGCCAAAGCAGCTTTAATTTCTTGATCACGCTCAAGCTTTTGCTTCTCATATTCCGTGGAACTAATGATATCAATTTTCCAACCTGTTAATTTTGCGGCTAACCGCACGTTTTGCCCATTTTTCCCAATGGCCAGAGAAAGCTGAGAATCAGCCACCACCACTAATGCCGATTTCTTTTGTTCGTCAATCCCTACTTTTTCAATGGAAGCGGGATTCAAGGCTTCCCCAATAAAGACTCGAGGATCGTTGGTCCATGGAATGATGTCAATTTTCTCACCATGCAGTTCTCGAACTATGGCCTGGACACGTGAACCTTTGACCCCGACACACGCGCCAACCGGATCAACCGCTTTATCGCGTGAGGCCACGGAAATTTTGGTCCGGTCGCCCGGTTCACGAACCACCCCTTTAATTTCAACAATTTTTTCTGTTATTTCAGGCACTTCCAGACCAAACAATTTCACCACGAATTGCGGATGAGCTCGAGATAGAATAACTTGCACATCCTTTGGAGTCCGTCGGACTTCCAGCAATAAGGCCCGAACTCGATCGCCCCGTCGATGGGCTTCACGAGGAATTTGCTCTTGAATCGGTAGAAGGGCCTCTGTTTTTCCAATGTCCACCAGGTAATTTCGACGCTCTTGGCCCAAAATTACGCCATGAACCAATTCCCCTTCCTTTTTGGAATACTCCCGCTCAATGGATTCCCATTCAGCCTCTCGAACTTTTTGACAAATGACCTGCTTGGCCGCCTGTGCGGCTATTCGGCCAAATTCTTCCAAATCAATGAGTGAGCCAATTTCATCTCCCATTTCAGCTTCATCATCAATTTTCCTGGCTTCTTCCAATGAAATCTCTGTTTTAGAATCCAGGACATTCTCCGCAATGGTCTTTTTCTTTACGATGGAAATTTCACCGGTTTCTATGTCAATGTCGACTTGAATATTTTCACCATGCCCAAATCGCTTCTTCGCCGCAGTGAGAAGAGCTGACTCCAGGGCCATAATGACTTTGGCCTTATCAATGCCTTTCTCACGACCAATTTGATCAATGACCAACATGAGTTCACTTTTCATATGTATTCCTCGCAAAGCACGATGAGCGTTTCACACAGATATGGGCGGCTGTTGTACATTTCCCAAAAACCTTAGAATGTAACCTCTAATCTCGCTTTGGCAATATCAGCCCAGGCCACAGACACTTCCTGAGGATTCTTGCTTTGGTCATCCATCAACTGAATCCCCGTTTCTGTGACAGTCATCAATTGCCCCAAGATAACTGATTGCTTTTTCATTGGGTTTTTTAGAGTGACTCGAAGTCGTTCGCCCACCACTCGTCGATAATCTCTCTGATCCCGGAGCGGTCGATCTAAACCAGGCGAAGACACTTCAAACCGGTAGCCTACCTGCTCTGGGTGAAGAACCTCCCAGGTTCGACGAAGGGATTGGTGGAATTGCTCACAATCTTCAATCCCAACTCTCCCCACTTTGTCAAGAATCAATCGAACCAAAAGGTTGGCGGGTCTCCCGGTGCACTGAACCTCGAGTATCTCCACTCCTAGGGCCCGAGCAATAGGTTCGCCAACTTGGCGAATAATTTGCTCAAGATTGTCAGCCGGGAAGGCCACCAAAATTCCTCACTACTAGCGGCCACGAGCCTAGACCAAAAAAAAGTGGGCTCACGCCCACTCTACTCGGTCTCAAACTAGCATTTTCCATTTTTAAAGGCAAGAGCTTGCCAGATTCACCGCAAGGCCTTCGTCCAGGAAAAGCGTTAATCAGTCGCCAACCCGGCAACCTCTTGACCATGGGCATAAGGAGGCCCCCGTGATAAGCTAATTTGAGACTCAGAGTATACTCAATTCACAGTGAAATCAACGAGAGAGGAGTTCCATCTATGCCAAGCATAGTTTCTGTGGCCTCCGGTAAGGGCGGCGTGGGGAAAAGCATGGTTGTCAGCAATCTAGGGCTCATCCTCGCAAAAAAAGGACATCGGGTCATTCTGGTCGATATGGACATGGGTGGAGCCAATCTCCATATCTTATTCGGAATGTTCCGCCCCCCATCAACTCTTACGGATTTCCTGACAAACAACCTCAAAAACTTAAATGAAATTGCCCACCCTATTCCCAGCCTTTCTTCACTCAAGCTCATTCCAGGCACTGGGGATACTCTGATGACCGCAAACCTCCAGCATTCCAAAAAAAAACGTCTCATTCGGCACTTACAAAAGCTTGATGCCGATATTATTCTTGTTGACGTCGGAGCCGGCACCAGTTATCACGCCCTGGATTTCTTTCTACTCGCAGACTTTTTTCTGGCCGTGGCCACTCCGGACCCTACCTCAGTTTTAGATCTGTATCGTTTCATTAAACTTGCAGCTATTCGCAAGGTCCTTACTGCTTTTTTAGCCCGTGACCCAGTGGCGGACGCTCTTCTGGACAAGGACTTTCCTAGTATCACAGCCGTATTGGAAGCTGTCGGCAGAACGAGCGATTCAGGTATGGCGATCGCTCAACAAGCTCTCAAAGGATTTCAGCCGGCCCTTATTTTAAACCGAATGACGCCCAAATCAAGGATCAATACCCTGCATTTACAAAATCTGCTTAAGCATTATGTCGGAACGGACCTCTCTGTCCTGGGAAACATTCCAGAAGATATTCACGTTCAGCAATCTATTTTGAAATATCTTCCGGTGGTCGAGTTGGCTCCCTCTTCTCCAGCAGCCATCGCGCTGAACCACCTTGCTAAGAATGTACTCGACATGGTGAGGCAAACACCTGGATCACTTAGCCGGATAGAAGAGCCCAGAAAGTTACGTGCCTGAGGGTTTTACAGGGCATTGATTTGGCTTTTCTGAAAAAAGGCAAACACCTCACTTCCACTTAGAGAAGATTGGCCTTACCTTTGAATCAGCATCGCTTGAACTGGGATAGTCGATACCCCACCAATCCTCCTGCAATCCATCACATCTAGTTGGACGTCTTAGAAATTTCTGCCAATGAGTCTTGCAATTGCTTGACTTGTTTTTCTAACACCCTGCAATTCTGTTGGGCCACCTCCGCTTCCACCCGCAAAACATCCAACTTCCCGGTTAAGTTATCGATCATGCTTTCGGCTGATTGTAAGCTCTTCAAGGCATCGAATCGATCTTCCTCACTTTCCAAGCATTGTGAATTGAGGCGTTCGAGCACACCGACCCATTCTCGAGCAACGCCCCCCAGCGAATCAGGCACTGGAGGTAAGGTGGCCTCCTTACCTAAAAGTCCAGCGGCCTTCTGAACCCAATCGATAAACAGGATGGCTTCCCAAAAGTTTAAATCACCCGCACCCTCAGATTCCTCCGCATGGGGCACTGCTGACCATAGCCGCGAATCGGAAGGGGGGGGCGGGTCCTTATAGGCTCCCTTAGCGCTCGACTTGAGGGATGAGCCGTTATGAAATTGGTGCAATAACACCGCAACACAATGACGACAAAAAGGCTGTTCGGTCGATGGACAGGAACACCTGGTCGACAAGGTCCCGGCTCGCAACTTAATCGTTTGAGCATAGACCCCATAGGCACCATTGACCTCGGCCATGATTTGCGTCTGATCTGCATCAAGTATTTTAACTCGTTGAGCCGAAAAATATTGCTTGCCTTCTTCGAAGACCGTCCCCCCCACCACAGACTGAAGCATGTCAGCATCTAATTGATTCAGCTCTTGAGCCGAGCAGGAAATTCTATTTTTCATGGAGGTACCACCTAATCAAAAAAGGAGACCGTCATCCCACCCCAAAGACTGAAAATTGCTTAATATTTCAGAAAATTTTACCGAGAGTAAGCCTGGGAGCCAACGACCAAGTTTCACTGACTTAAAACCACCATACCTTAGTTGTGACGTCTGGCATTCAACCCTGCTGGACGATGCTGTCATGAATTTCGGACCATTTACTGGCCCCGCCACCACATCTTCCTTCCTGGAAAGCCTGCTCGACGAGGTCCCCGAAACCTTGCCCATTCTTCAACAAAGTTGCATTCAAGTATTAAATCTCACTCAGGATAAACGCTCCAATGCCAGCGACATTGGAGAAATCATCATGCGCGACCAAGCCATGATGGCTAATATCATCAAAATCGCAAATAGCCCTGCCTATCATACTCGCTCGCCGGTCAAAACCCCAACTTATGCTGTGTCCCTTATCGGGTTTGACGTCACTCGTGCCATTGTGGTTTCCGCGCAATTAATCGAACAAGCCGACACCTTCGGAGCCAACACCGCCAAACTGAAACAGCTCCTGGCTCGGGCTCTAGTGGCCGGAACTCAGGCGCAGGAACTGGGAAAAGCCATACATTACGCCGGTGAAGCGGGATTCTTATTTACCAATGCCATGCTTTATTCACTCGGAGACCTCATCCTTGCCCTCTGTCGATCCGAGGCGGCCGAGGAATTGGAGGCCATACGTCGGGAAAATCCGGCCAACGTGCCTAAAGCCGAATTGGCGTTATTAGGACGACCACTATCCAGCATCGCCACCATTATAGCTAAACACTGGAATTTACCGGACAGCCTGGTTCAACTACTGGAGAAAAAGCCCATCTGGCCTCAAGCACGGCCAGAAACGGATCAACGAATTATGGAAAGCATCGTCCGGGCCGCTAATGAACTCAGCTATTGCCTCCTAAATCCACTGGCTGCAGGACAGGGGGAGGTACTTCAAAGCCTGATCAAACAGTTTCTTCCCCCATTTGGCCTTTCCATTGTCCAATTGGAACACACCGTGGCCAAAGCCTTTAGCCAGGCCTCAGAAATCGCCTCGGCCATTAACATTGATCGACAGCATTTTTTCCCCGGATCTGGCGGTACAGACACCTTCCTTCACAATCAACAGTTACATCACCTCACCCAAATTATCTATCAGGCGCTGCACCAAGAAGGGCTTCCTTCTGCAGAATCCGTAGAATCGCCTCAGCAGCAGCCTCAGCAG
>DOFS01000094.1:5294-6905 GCA_003523945.1 Nitrospiraceae bacterium
CTCAGCAGCAGCCTCAGCAGCAATTATCTTCTCTGCCTTCTACACCACCATGCCATGGGCCATTGCTAGATTTCACGATTTTGTCCATGAAAATATCTGAACCCTCCTCGGTACTCACCCTGGCCACCCGAACCCTCCATGACTCCTGCGGATTTGAACGAGTCTGGCTCGCATTGGTAGTACCAGGAAAAAATCAGCTTGAAGCCAAAATCGGCTATGGGCCAGATACGGAAATGATCCAGGCTGTATTTCATTGCTCTCTGGCCCGTGGAAACTTCTGGGACAGGTTGCTCCACCAGTTTGGCCCTATTCAATATTCTTCATTAGCCAAAGAAGGGGAATCCGGAGAAATGCCGACTGACTTCCTGACATACTGGGGAGATCAATCAGGATTTGCAGGAACATTATATGCCCCCAATAAACCTATCGGGGTCATCCTGGTCGATCGGGGCTCTACAGGACATGCCTTGACCGACATGGATTTTGCGGTTTTTGCATTAGTGTTGTCCCAAACCAACGCCAACCTGGCTCGAATGGCCAACAAACCCTGACTATTTTAATCCTATGCGACGCCCTTCTTTGAGAAGGGTGCCGCGATAATTTTTTTTAAATGATTTTCGTGGGCAATTTTCCCATACCCACGGGAGACGAAAACCAAATTCTGGCTGGTTTTTTTTTGAGGGGGAAATCACAAGACGTTTGTGTTATTTATGGTGAGCCGCGTGCGGCTCGAACGCACGACCCTCGCCTTAAAAGGGCGATGCTCTACCAACTGAGCTAGCGGCTCACCGGGACGCGATGCTAACAATGGATTCTAGTGTTGTCAAACTTATCAGCAGAGAAAAATACAAATTTGCGTCTATGCCGTTACCCTTTTGCGGGAACGAATGAGTGGATTTCTCACAACAATTGTATCTTCACGCTTGGAACCTGTCGAAATCATATCAATTCGACATCCGGTTAATTCCTCAATCCTGGACAAATATCGTTTAGCGGCAGGTGGCAGACTTCGATACGACTTCAAGCCAGTCGTGTCGGTCGTCCAGCCACTCCATCGTTCATATACCGGCTCACAACCTGCCAACACCTGCAAGTCGCCTGGCATTTCCTTGTGAAGTTTACCCTGATATCGATATCCCGTACAAATTTTCAATTCTTTGCAGCCATCCAACACATCCAACTTCGTGATGGCCAAGGAGGTAAGTCCGTTAATTCGTACGGCATATCGCAATAAAACCATATCCAACCAGCCACACCGGCGGGCCCGACCCGTTGTCGACCCGTATTCATTCCCACGCTGCATGAGCTGCTGACCCATTTCATCGGACAATTCTGTCGGAAACGGACCTCCACCCACTCGAGTCGTGTAGGCCTTCGTCACACCTAAGACTCCCGAAATCGTAGTGGGACCGACCCCACTACCAGTACACGCCCCCCCAGAACAGGAACTCGAGGATGTCACATAGGGATAGGTCCCAAAATCAACATCTAAATGGGTCCCTTGCGCGCCTTCAAACAACACGCGCTTCTCTCGTGCAAAGGCTCGATCCAAAACCAAACCCACATCCGTAATGTGAGGGCGAAGCCGTTCACCATAGGCTTGATAATCTT
>DOFS01000093.1 GCA_003523945.1 Nitrospiraceae bacterium
TCAGGGCATCAAAGATTCTGAAGACATCAATGCCGTTTTGCGCCGATAATTCAATAAATTTCTCAAGGACGTCATCAGCATAATGTCGATAGCCCACGAGATTCTGCCCACGCAACAGCATTTGAAGGCGGGTTTTCGGCATGGCTTCCCTGAAGGCTCGAAGGCGTTCCCAGGGGTCCTCCTTCAGAAACCGGAGGCAGGAATCGAACGTTGCACCGCCCCATACTTCTAATGACCAAAATCCGACTTCGTCTAATTCTGATGCCACGGATAAGAGGTCTTCTGTGCGCATTCGGGTCGCCAAAAGAGATTGGTGTCCATCTCTCAACGCCACATCGGTTAAAAAGACCTGACGCTTCGGCGACGCTTCGATATCCAAGGCGGGTGCAGCATCCAGTTTCATTCGCGTGGGAACCGGGCGACTGGGCTTCTTGCTTTTATGGGAGGGTGATGTTTTTCGTGACATAAGGGGACCTTTCACATGTGCAACGGATCACAACTTTTTTATGACGGTGGTTATAATCCTTCAAATGCAGCGATAGCGGCTGAGAGGGCAATGACCAGATCTTCCGGTTCTTCCGCCTCTTCATATTCAAAGAGTGCGGGATGGCGTTCAAGGTAGGAGGTGTCAAAACGTCCGGCCCGAAAGTCCGGTTCCTCCATGATCTTTGCCATAAAAGGAATGGTGGTTTTGACGCCTCGCAGCACAAATTCCTCGAGTGAACGATGGGTTCGACGAACCGTTTCATCCCAGGTTCGGCCATGTACGGTCAGTTTGGCCAGCAGGGCGTCATAATACGGAGGGACGGTATAATCCTTATACACCGCTCCGTCAATGCGAACGCCCACGCCGCCTGGGGACAAATAGGCCGTGATTTTTCCCGAAGAGGGCCGAAACCCATTTTGGGGATCCTCCGCATTCACCCGGCATTGAATAGCATACCCCTGGAGATTCACCTCATGTTGTCCAAAGACCAGTGGCCGCCCTGCCGCAATCCATAGTTGGGATTGCACAATATCAACGGTCGTAATCTGTTCCGTGACGGTATGTTCTACTTGAATGCGAGGATTCATTTCCATGAAGTAGTACCGTCCATCGGGATCCAAGAGGAATTCCACGGTGCCGGCATTATAGAATTGGGCGGCCCGGGCCATAGCGATGGCGGCCTCTCCCATTTCTGCCCGTAGACGAGGGGTTAACACAAGTGACGGGGCAATTTCTATCAGTTTTTGATGGCGCCGCTGAATAGAACAATCCCGTTCTCCCAGATGAATCACGTAACCGTTTTTATCTGCCAGTAATTGAAATTCAATGTGGTGGGGACGTTCAACATATTTTTCAAGAAATAGTTCCCCGTTGCCGAATGCGGCCAGAGCCTCACGGGCACCCGCTTCCATCGCTTCTTGTAATTCATCATCTGAGCGCACCACGCGAAGGCCTCGCCCTCCCCCCCCGGCACTGGCTTTGACCATGACCGGGTAACCCGCCTTATGAGAAAATTTCAAGGCCTCTTCTAAAGACCCAACACTGCCATCTGTCCCTGGGACGACAGGCACTCCAATTTTGATAGCGAGTGCTCGAGCTTGGACCTTATCGCCCAGAAGTTCAAGGGAATGTGGGGATGGGCCAATAAAGAGAATCCCGGCTTCTTCGCATAGTCTGGCAAAGTCGGCGTTTTCTGCTAAAAAGCCGTATCCTGGATGAATGGCATCGGCTCGAATTCTCTTTGCTAACCCTACAATTTGTCGAGCGTCAAGGTAGCCTTGCACGGGGCCTGGACCGACCAAGTACGCTTCATTGGCTTTTTTGACGTAAATGGCGGTGGCGTCACTTTCTGAATAAATCGCCGCCGTGGCAATGCCGAATTCTCGGCATGCCCGGATGACGCGCATCGCAATTTCTCCTCGGTTGGCAACTAATACTTTTTTTAACATTCGATCCCGGTGTCAGTGTCTTAGTAATTGAAATGGATAACCGTATCCGGTGATGTTCAAGACTAACAGGTGGCTGAAATGTTCTAAGAAGATAGGTAATCGATTTCAGGTTTTCTTGAACTATTGACCGTCAATAAGTGGGTAATACTTTCCTTTTCGCATGAAGTTTTGGCCTTCCCGTGAGAGGACAAACTGTTCAAAGGCCATGACCTGAGATGAAGGGTGGGAATTTGTAATGAGCATCACCGGTCGCTGGAGTGGGTAGCGATTATCCAGAACCGTTTGCACTTCAGGTTCCACTCGATTAATGAACAGAAGATTAATCGCGATCCCATCTTCTTTCGCACGGAGCGCTGGAGTCATGGACACAAACGTGATGGCCTCCAGATTTCCACTCACCGCTTTAATGGCTTCATCCTCGGTTCCCGCTCTATAGGCAGATCGCGGAATCCCATCTGAAAGGTGTAACGCTTTTTCAAAGCCTTGTCGAATGTTTTCATTCGTGGTTCGATTGATCAGTACGATTTTAGTTTGCGGTGCTTCTTCGTAGACCTGAGACCAATAGCGGGTGGATCCTGAAAAAACCCCAGTTAGTTGAGGGATAGTCATTTCCTTTACGGGGTTTGAGAAATTGGTTAATACGGCAATGCCGTCCCTGGCAATCATCGTGGAGCGGAGAGAAGGAACCTCTTCGCCCGTGATGCCAATATCTGCTTCGTTCAGTTCGATGGTTCTGATTGGCTTGGCATTGGGATGCCAGAAAATATCAACGGAAACAGAGGGGTGGCGCGACTCAAATTCCGCAGCCAGAATTTCTAGAAGATATCGCTCAGGACCATTTCCCACGATGAGTATGGTCCCGGAAATTCTTGATGGAACCTCCACGGGAGATTCTGAGGAAGTGGAATCTTTCGAATGGACCGCACTAACGGGAAGGCACAGTCCACAGAGAAAGCCAATCCACATCAGAGAAGACGCCCTGACCAGGCCTATGTTGGTGAACCGAAGAAGTTTCATTCTCTGACTATCCTTACCGACGAATCAGGTTCCGGAAGCTGAGGAGAATACAGGAAAATTATACACCTACGAGAAAGCGGGGCCATCTTTCCGGTTTATGGAAATAAATGTCAAGAGGAGGTGGGCTTGGAAGGAAAAAATATCTTGGGCGGTCAACTCCTACCTGACCGCCCAAGCTTCAATCTATTCTCCTCCGGAGGGTTGTGAATTGGACTCGGTTGGAGCGGCGCGTCGGCCCATAATCGGAGGGAGTTTTGAAAATTTATCCATTCGTTCATTCAACATATTGTAGGCTTTGCCTTCCGCAAATCCTGGTTTGTGCGTTCCTACAATTTTTGAGGCAAATGAGGACATAATTCGTCGGCTTTTGGTGGTGTTGCATTTAGGACAAACAGTTTCTTCGGGTTTCATGCTCAGCGCTTGCATGGCCTCATAGCGATGATCGCAACCGTCACACACATACTCATATAATGGCATAAATGACTCCTCCACTGTTGTCTATGATGGTCATGAATAATAGGCTCCGTTCGTCAAAGAGTATATCGAAGTTTGTATCGGCGTGGCTAATAGATAGCCCAGTTTTCCTGGAAATTTTTAGAAAAGATTGACGGCAAGTTCATCACTTTACTATAATTTTTCGTTGGTCTTATCACAGCAAAATTTGGAGGAATGACTCATGTCGGTGTTAATTCGGAAATTTAAATTGCCCACTGGAATGGTCAAGGAAGAACGGATTGATGATCCAGATCGCATCGAGCGGTATATGCAGTTTTTTGACAAGGAACAGCAAGCAAAACTTGATGCCGGTCAAAAGGTTTTTTTAGACAAAGATGAATGGCAATTTGTAGATAACTGAACTTCTACCCAGCAGGCTCCCTTTCTATCATCATCGTAACAGGTAGTTCTCACGGAAATTTTCTGCCGTGCTTAGGGGCAGGCTTGGTTCATCATTCAGTGAAGGGGCATCGCGATTATGGGGTATTGGATCCATGTAAAACGATCACTTGATCAGGCAATGATCCATCGGGACCGTTGTCCGGAAGTTCCTTCAGGCCCGCATAGGTCTGACTTCTGGGAAGGTGGGTGGACTGAATATCCAGACAAGAATACGGCTCTGGAGTATTTGGAAAATACTGAGGCCTCGCAGCAACTCAAATGTCCTTTGTGTAAACCGTGACTTTTGGTGTGTTAAACGGGATCTGTAAGGGCAGTAGGCCCTTGGCGTGATTGTATAGAGTATTTTCGTATGGCTGAAAAATTTGCTAATGCTCGATGGGTGAAAGAGGGCTTTTTAGATAATCGGATTGTCGGGTCGGTTGTTGGGCAAATTACTTTTGCCGGGCTTGAAACCGTGGATGTGTATTTAGTGGGTGATTTTGCGGGAGAGATTGCGGGGAAGGTGATTGGTTTTCGTAATCCCCAATTCCTGGATGATCCTCGTGCGGGAGAATCGTTATATGATTTTTCCATCCCTCAAATAGGAAAAGTCAGTCTCATATCGTTTGATCCGCACCCCCTTCTTGAGCCCCATCCCTACTTTGAATGGTTTTCTGTCGATCAACAACACTATCGCTTCGAACTGCAGCCGGATGAGGCGTGGCTCATGCCGGATGATCAACGACATGCCGTGGAGTCTCAATCTCAGCGAATCCGGCAGGAGCTTTCGCCCCTCTTACCCTGACCAGAACAGCTTGGTGATGATCCGTCAAATAAGGTTTGAGACTGAGATGATAGTGAATCTGAGAACAATAGTCCGGTGATGATGACAGCTACGCTCTCTTTTTGAACGTTATTGATTGACTCACTTTTCCTTCATTCGTAGAATGCCCCGCCATGAATGACCGATTTTTAAAAGCCTGCTTGCGTCAGCCCGTCGATCGAACCCCTGTTTGGTTTATGCGGCAAGCCGGACGCTATATGGAAGAGTACCAGTCTATCCGACGCAGGTATTCTATTTTGGAAGTATGCAAAACGCCTGCGTTGGCTGCCGAAGTGACGCTTCAACCCATTCAACGCTTTGATCTGGATGCGGCCATCATTTTTGCAGATATTTTGTTACCCCTACAAGCCATGGGCTTGAACCTGGAATTTGTCGAGGGGAAGGGTCCGGTTATTGATAACCCGATACGAGGCGAGATGGGCATTGTGGATCTTCGTCGGGTCGACGGAGACGCGTTTGCCTATGCCGGAGAAGCCATTCGCCAGACACTTCAGGCTCTCGATAATCGAGTCCCGTTGCTGGGATTTGCCGGAGCCCCGTTTACGTTAGCCAGTTATGCCATTGAGGGTGGAAGCTCACGTGACTATGCCAGAACCAAACATTTGATGTTTTCGCAGCCGACCGTCTGGCATCAATTAATGTCCAAACTGTCTGCGGTCGTTGTGGAGTATCTGCGGGTGCAAAGTCGGGCGGGTGCCCAAGCCATTCAACTCTTTGATAGTTGGGTCGGCTGCTTAAGCCCCGGCGATTATGAAGAATATGTTCTTCCTCATGTTCAAAATATTTTTTCAGCCTTACGGGTTGAAGGGATTCCACTCATCTATTTTGGAACGGGGACGACTGGGCTTCTTCCGCTTATGCGAAAAGCTGGAAGCGATGTGATGGGTGTCGACTGGCGTGTTCGTTTGGATGAAGCCTGGAGCACCATTGGTTTCGATGTGAGTATTCAAGGCAATCTGGATCCCCTGGTTCTGTTCGCCCCCGAAAAAGAAATCGAGCGTCGGGTGAAGGATATTATTCAGCAGGCTGGAGGCCGACCTGGACATATTTTTAATCTCGGTCATGGAATTCTTCCCAATACCCCTTTGCACGGCGTTGAAGTCGCCATTGAATGTGTTCGGCGGTTTTCAACGGCTTCCTCACGTGAATAATGCAGTGAAGCTTTTTCCCTGTCCCGTTTTCTCATAGCTTCACGGAAATCTCTTTATCTCAACCACATGACCACTGACTAGCCTTTCTTTCCTGATGACTTATGATGAGGGAGACTCCGTACCAAGTTGTCATTATTGGAGGGGGGATATCCGGCCTCGCCACGGCGTATGCCCTCATGGAGGAGGGTGAAAAAACCCAGACGGCTGTTCAATGCACACTCGTAGAGCGGGAACCCCGATGGGGTGGGAAAATTCTGACGCATGTAACTGACGACTATTTGATTGAAGGTGGACCTGACTCGTTCCTGACCTCCAAGCCATGGGCCTTAGAATTGTGTCGAACCTTAGGACTTCAGGATCAGTTGATTTCCACCAACTTACAACATAATCAGACATTTTCGTTTTGCCGCGGAGCCTTGCGAGAGCTGCCCCAAGGGTTATTGGCCTTTCGACCTCGGCGAGTTGATACCCTTGTTTCTAGCGGGCTCTTGTCCTGGGGTGGGATGCTTCGTATGGCAGCCGAACGATTTTGGCCAAGGCGGAATCCTTGGCCGACAGATGAAACTCTAGGAGAGTTTTTCCGTCGACGCTTTGGGGCTGAAGCTTTCGAGAATTTGATCGAACCATTGGTGGCAGGAATTTATGCCGGGGATGCCGAGGAACTCAGTATTGAGTCAACCTTTCCTCGCTTTCGCGCATTAGAGCGAGAGCATGGCAGTATAATAAAGGGGATGCGGAAGGCTCTGGCCCATGGACCAGCCGCCCCGCGCTCCTCGGACGAAGCCACCACAATGTTTATGTCGCTTCGAGGTGGATTAAGCGAGCTCATTCGGACGTTGGTGGAGGTTTTGCGCAAACGTGGAGTCGGGTTCATGGCAGGAGTCGAATGTCTGGAAATCCAGACTCCCACTCCGCAGTCGACATTGTTTCACGTCATGTTGGACAATGGAGATCGACTCCCGGCTGATGCCGTCGTGTTGGCCACCCCTGCATTTCAGACCGCTCGTTTACTCCGTACATTTCAACCCGAGACGGCCGGTCTATTGGACGGCATTCCCTATGCTTCCACCGCCACGATTTCTATGGCGTATCCCACGGAATCCATCGGACCCCAGATTCGAGGATTCGGATTTGTTGTTCCTCGGAAAGAGCAACGCCCCTTGCTTGCCGCAACCTGGACTTCGTTGAAGTGGCCGGATCGGAGCAGGGCTGAAGATACTCTGATTCGTTGTTACATCGGTGGTCGAGGGCGAGAGTCGGTTTTTGAGCAGGATGATTGCTCACTTGTAGAGTGTGTTCGGCGAGAATTAACCTCCATGGTCGGGATCACGGCCTCTCCAACCTATACAGAAGTCCATCGATGGAGTCAGGGAATGCCTCAATATGTGCTCGGACATCGTGACCGGTTGGCTAAGGTTCAGGAACAGTTAGCCAATTCGCCAGGCCTCTATGTCACGGGAGCCGGCTTGTATGGCATCGGTATTCCTGATTGTATTCGAGAAGGCACAAGGGTTGGACGGCAGCTTCTAGAGGATCATTCCCATAGAAAGGCGACAAGAGGTGCTGGAAACACGGTTTCCAGGTAAGGGGAAAGATCGGAAAAGATGGAAAAACAGATGGAGGGCATTGTCCGGGCTTATGTCTGTGTCAGTGGGAAAGTACAAGGGGTGGGGTTTCGTGCATTTGCGCAAATGCAGGCCAATAATAGGAGATTGCATGGCTGGGTACGAAACCGTGCTGATGGAACAGTCGAATTGGAAATTGAAGGGCCTCAGGCATCTGTTCAGGCCTTTCTTCAAGTCCTGCACGATGGGCCCCCTCTTTCTCGAGTTCTTCAAGTAACGGTTGACTGGAAAGACCCAAACAGGCAAACTGAAGGGTTCAAAATCATTCGTACTTTTCTGTAAGGGGTAGGGCGCATTAACGAAGCGGTGATTTCGATCTTATGAACCGAAGAATCCATAGTCATCAGCAAGATTGAGCGATAATTTCATGGACTATAAAACCCATATTCGCGAGATTCCGGATTTTCCAAAACCGGGTATTCTTTTCTACGATATTACACCGTTATTGAACGATCCTGCTTGCTTTCGTTCTATCATCGATGAATGCACGCAACACTATCAGGATGCCGGCATTACCAAAGTCATTGGAATTGAATCGCGAGGATTTATTTTGGGGAGCCCTCTGGCCTACCACCTGAATGCCGGATTCGTCCCAGTCCGGAAACCTGGGAAATTGCCGGCAGATGTGTTTGAAGTCAATTATAATTTGGAGTATGGCGCGAGTGCGTTGGCCATTCATCGAGATGCGATTCAAGAGGGAGAGCGTGTGCTGATTGTTGATGATCTTCTCGCCACCGGAGGGACCGCCGGGGCCACAGTCCATTTGATTCGGCAATTGGGTGGAGATATAACCGGCGTGGTATTTTTAGTCGAATTACTTGGGTTGGAAGGACGAAACAAGTTAGACGGGTGTGAGATTCACTCTCTGATTACATATGAGTGAGTGCCTGGATTTCAGTTTGACTGGATGATGTACTTTGAGGTGTCTACAGAAGTTGACCCTCCTGATGTGTGAGAGAATGGTTAACATTCGAATGGAGAAAGGAAAGTAGAATGGCCGCACGACCAGAAAAGAAAGACACGAAAACGACGGTTCCCGGCGGGACTAAAAAAGCCGCTCCCGCAAGCGCCACCTCTCGGAAGTCAGCGAAAGCTCAACCGGAGGATCGTCATGTGGCGTTAAAAGAAATCTTGCTGGCGAAACGGGAAGCGCTGATTCAAGAAATCAAACAGCAGCTTGGTCAATCAGTCACGGAAGAACAGCAACGCCGGCTGGAAGCCGCGATGGATAGCGGAGACCAGGCTCTGGTGGATTTGGATCGCGAAATGGGAATTTCGTTACAGGAAATGCGAAATCGTGAACGGCAACTGATTGATGATGCCCTGGATAGCTTGGATGAAGGCACTTATGGCGTGTGCGCGGAATGCGGGGGAGAGATTAATGAAAAGCGTCTGCAAGCGCTGCCGTTTGCCCGTTTGTGCGTCGAGTGTAAATCAAAGCGTGAGCTGATGGAAAAGATTGAACGATCAGAACAGCGGCAATAATGGCAAGGAGTACCCATATGCTCTCTTCTCTTGTCCACTTTGGTATGGCCTAAAGCCATCCAAAAGGGCAAAAGCTTTTTGCGCCTTCAACTTCCCCACCGACAACACTTGAGCCTGTGACCGATTATTCCGCAAAAAGAATATCCCATTTCATCCAATAGACTGGAGGACGAGGATTCAAGAACGGCTCTCAAATGCTTATGTCAAAGATTGTT
>DOFS01000150.1 GCA_003523945.1 Nitrospiraceae bacterium
TGCGACGGCGGGCAAAAGAGATGGGCCTGAATCCCAAGCTCTCCGGCGATCGTGGGACGATGGAAGACCTGAGCCTGGAAAACTATATCAAAGAAGTCTTTTGGGACAGCGACACTTCTATCGGACTCATCAGCACCCCGCCTGGACCCTATCCATGGGAAGCCGTCGTCCCGCCCAAAGAAATGACGCATATCCGTGATGAAATTAATCGTCTCACCGCTTCCCAACGCATGCTCGCCCATGGGCTGGTCATGCCCCAGTTAGGCAAGGTCGACCTTGATTATATGGACCAGCAAGCGGAGACGTTCAAGGTCGATGCCTGGAAGTGTTATACCGGCTCCCCGCCGAAAGGCTTCGAGCATGGCTGGTGGCTGAGCGATGAAAAGATCGCCTACCCCATGCTGGAAAAAGCGCAGGCCCTCAACATCATCAACATTTGCGCACACAAAGGTCTGCCGCTCGGCCCGGTGCCCGATTACAACCATCCACGCGACATCCTGCAGGCCGCGAAAGATTTCCCAAAACTGAATTTCCTAATCTACCATTCCGGATTTCTAGGCACATCTCGTATCAATCTTGACGAAGCCAAAAAAGGTGAAATTCCCTGGACCAGCGAATTCTGCCGTTTAAAACACAAGCAACCGAAGCTCAACAATGTGTATATGGAACTGGGCTCGACCTTCGGTCAACTCGTCATCACCGAACCCATCGTCTGCGCCCACCTGCTCGGACAGATTCTTTTGGCGTTCGGAGAAGATCATCTTCTCTGGGGAACGGATTCCATTTGGTATGGCACGCCACAATGGCAGATCGAAGCCTTCCGGCGGTTTCAAATTCCTGAAGAACTCCAGGAAAAGCTCCACTACCCTGCCTTGACCAAGGATCTCAAAGCGAATGTCTTAGGGCTCAATGCGGCTAAACTGTTTAAGGTAGATGTCGAAGCCAAACGGAAAGACGTCCCGAAGGATTATCTCAGCCACATCAAAATGGCCTATCTGGATGAAGGCCAATCCCCCAGCCACCATGCGTATGGCTGGATTCAAGGATCCCAACCACAACTCCAAGTTTGACTTAGGTGATGGCAAAAAGTAGCCTTTCTTGAATTCGGTCCTTTCTGGAATAAAAGTAAATTCATTAATATTATTTTTCGATTAAACTTATAAATGAAACTCAAAAAAATCATTCTCAAAGGCTTCAAATCCATCCGCGAACTCGAACTAGACTTACGTCCCCTAAATGTTTTAATAGGTCCCAACGGAGCAGGTAAAAGCAATTTCATTGGTGCTTTTAAGCTGTTAAATGAAATGGTGGAGGGTAACTTTCAGAGTACCGTTGCGAGAAGCGGAGGAGCTGGCACATTCTTACATTTTGGAGGAAAGGTCACAGACAGAATAGAGGTAGAACTGGAGTTTGGGAGTAACGGATACTATTGCGTTTGGGCTCCTGCCGCAGACGGCTCTCTTTTTTTTGAAAAAGAGCAAAGTCTTTTTTGGGGAAATTCTGTAAGTCGATATCCCGAAACACTCGGTGTAGGGCACAAAGAAAGCAAATTATCGCCAAACCTTTCACAGATTTCTGCCTATGTTTTTCCCGCCCTCAAGAGCTGGAAGGTCTATCATTTTCACGACACCAGTGATACAGCAAAGGTAAAAAGCATTGGGGATATCAATGACAACCTTTACCTCAGATCAGATGCTTCCAATTTAGCTGCATTTTTATACACGTTAAAAAATGGATTATCCAAAAGTTACTATGAAGCCATAAGAGACCAAGTCAGACAAGTCGCTCCATTTTTTGATGACTTTATTTTAAGGCCAGACCCAACAAATGAAAATAAAATCCGCCTTGAGTGGAAAGAAAATGGATCAGATTATCCATTTATGGCCTACCATCTTTCAGATGGAACCCTCCGCTTCATGTGTTTGGCAACATTATTACTGCAACCGAACCCGCCATCCACAATTTTAATTGATGAACCGGAATTGGGCCTTCATCCCTATGCCATTACAGTCCTCGCATCTTTGTTTCGCGGCCTAACAACTAAAACCCAACTAATCGTTTCTACACAATCCGTACCATTAGTCAATCAGCTTCAACTTGAGGACATCATTGTCGTTGATCGAATAGATGGTCAATCGACATTCCGGCATTTGCAACCAGAAGAAATGGCAGATTGGCTTGATGACTATGGGCTGGGAGACCTCTGGGAAAAAAATCTTCTTGGAGGCCGTCCTTAAAGGTGAAAAAATTATTCATTTTCGTTGAAGGCCAGACGGAAGAAAAATTCTCCAAAGAATTACTTCTCCCTTACTTGAGGAGTAAGGGAATATTCCTCCAACCCATCATTTCTACAACTAAAGTTGTAAAGGACGGTAAAAATTTCAAGGGAGGACTAGGACCTTACCCAAAAACCAAAAAGGAACTTTGCAATCTACTTAAAGACAAAAGTGCCAGAGCAGTCTCTACGATGCTGGACTATTATGGGCTTCCTAAAAGTTTTCCTGGACGATCTAATCCTGAAGGCCAGACTTGCTTCGATCGCGCTAAGTTTGTTGAGCAGTCAATGCTTGCCGACCTTAATGATGAAAGATTTATTCCGTTTTTAACCCTTCATGAATTTGAAGGACTCCTTTTTTCTTCCCCAGCAGACATGGCGGCAGGATTACCAGGTGGCCAAAATTTAGAAGCTCAATTTAAATTAATTCGTCAGCAATTTGAATCACCTGAGGAAATTAACGATCAACCTAGCACGGCTCCTCACCAAAGAATTCTGAATATATACCCTACCTATCAAAAACCTACATTTGGGGTTGCTATAGCTTCAAGAATAGGGTTGGAGAAAATTAGAGAACAATGCCCTCATTTCTCTGGTTGGCTCACAACTCTTGAGCAACTCTGAAAGAAATCGTATAAAGATAAGTACATCTCCTATCCTCGTCCCATTGAAGGTGTATGAATCAGCTCTTTATTTTCTAAAGTTGGTTCACTGAAAATTTCCTGACTTTTCGAAGTTTTCATCCTATAGCCACCATAGACTTTCTTCATCTGTTCACCGTTGGGACCAAAGATGAAAACTCTCTGGCTCCATACCCCCGGCTCTCATAAAGAAATCCAAACTTATAAGGTTTTGATTTTTCTACAAATCCAAATTTTCAATTGAAGTTTGAGATTCAAAGGTTCGGCATTTGTGAATCGTCTCTGCTTATGATTAAATTAAACAGTCGGAAATGTCATTCTTCCTCTCACCTGTGAGGTTAGCCATGCAGACATCACCGGTCTCACGGTTTTCCAGACTCCTCCACTTTACCCTTGCCACATGCTTGGTATTGGGGCTTACGGCCGCCATGGCTTTTGCCCAACTCGAAACGGAACCTCATCCGCTGGATACCTTCATAAAAGGTATTACCAATTTTTCTGAACCCACGGGTATCCGGGGCACCGTGCGTTATCTCGAAAAGGACCGGCAGACACTCTGGTTGGATTGGGAACAACGATCGGATGAAAGACCGTTATTTGATTCTGGCTGGAAGCTCGTTCCCGGGGAGGCCACCTTGGCGGTCCAACCCCGGGATTCCGAGCAATGGGAAAAACTGTTAAATCTGTCGAAAGGGCTGCCTCTGGAACTGATCGTCCAGGACGACGGGAAAGGTCATCGGCATATTCTTTCCTACCAGGATATTTCCGGTGGGCCCAAAGTCCCGCTGTGACCCAAACGCGTCCTTCTCCACCCGCGTAGCTCTTCGAAAATCTTCGACACCTACGTCCAGATGGGAGCCTGATCCGGCTTGTTGGCTACATCCGGTCTTCGTCGTGTTCAATGAGTTGAAACCAGGTCGTCAGTTTCGAAACTTTTTCCGCTGACATCCCGGGTTTTTTCGCAATCTCAGCCTTATAGGAATCAAAGGCCTTCTGAGCTTGTTCGTTCTTAGGTCCGAAGGTGAGGACCATGTTGTTCCATTCGGCTTTTTCTTCTTCGCTTAGATTTTTTCCGTTGGATTTCACCCAGTCTGCAATCTCCGCATCCATACCCCCTTGCAGAACACGCTTTTCAAAATCAGCACCTTCGATTTCCAGTTTATCCAGTAAATATTTATCAAACCCGACGGTCAGATAATTGTAATCCTGAATTTTTCCAGCATTGCGGAGACGAACTTTGTCGATCAACCGTCCGAGATGGCAAAGCCCGCCGACTTGTTCTTTTGGACTTCGTGGATATTGTGCTGTGGTCATCGTGAATGCTCCTTTCTGATAAATGAATCTATGAAAACGACAAATGTGGCTCTTACTTTATAACTCGTGAGAGACCTGAAAGGGAATGCCGGCCCAGGATCAATCTCAGTCATTATCAACGGGCTCGAACTCTCTCATTGGTGTTTCTGGTAGATGGAATACGGCCGGCAAAACTGAAGGAGATGCCAAGATAAAAAAATGGATTCCCGATCAATAATCCCGGGAATGACTGAGGAGCTTTCTTTTGGCTTAGACTAACAGGAGACCAACGGCTCGGGCTTTGTGGGCGGAAGCCGACTGCCACCATTTATCGAATCCCCTTGGGCCGCCAAACGGAAAGCCCGCTCGAACTTCTTTGAAAATAGGGTACCGATGTCCCCCCGCCTGATAAACCGGCACGGCACGTTCGATCAGATTGAGAAACCATTCGCCTTGTCCTCGCTTCAGTCTTACCTCTTCATCTGTCGTTCTATTCGGCAACATGATTCTGTATTGCTCGCCATTTCCCCGATCAACATCCGGCTGCCCGCCGATCCAAACGAATTTCCGCTCTAATCTCGAATGATCTTCCCGCTCTTCGCTCTCCAAAACCTGCTTGACCCAGGTACGCTTGACCTTTGGTTTCGGGACCCGCTCAGGAAACCATTCACGAACATCCCGGGTCAATTCCAGCCCTTCTTTGTAATGCCAAAGCGCCGCTCGCAGACCCTCCCCGATCCATTCCGGCATGGATGCCAGGGCATCCACATGAACCAGATCATTTTCCGCGAACCCTCCAAATGCCGGTCCGATAAGGTGAATGCCATAGGCCTCGGGATTTAAGCCGATCGGACTATGGGCGGTGGTGGTAAATCGATGCCAGAAGGCCGATTGAATGAGGTCATCAGCAAATAGTTGGCGCACCCGTTCAAGGCTTTCAATGGTTTCTCCGATCGTCTCACTGGGAAGCCCGTACATAAGATAGGCATGCACCAGAATTTCCGCGTTCCGGCAAGCCTGAACCACCCGAACAGTTTGGTCGACGGTGATACCTTTTTTGACCAAGGCCAGGAGACGATCGCACGCCGCTTCCAAACCGGCGCTCAAGGCAATGCAGCCGGAGGCGGCCAACAGGCGGCACAGATCCGGCGTAAAGGCCGGCTCAAACCGGACATTTCCCCACCAGGAAATGGTGACCTCCCGTTCAAGAAGAGACAACGCCAGATTTTTCAATCCCGCTGGCGGAGCGGCCTCATCCACGAAGTGAAACCCGCGACTTCCTGTTTCGGCAATCAGGGCTTCGATTCGATCCACTAACAATTCACCCGGTGAGACTTCGTACCGGCCGATGTAATCCAGCCCCACATCGCAGAACGTACATTGCTTCCAGTAGCACCCGTGGGCCACCGTTAATTTGTTCCAATGTCCATCGGACCAGAGCCGATGCATAGGATTCAACGTGTCCAGCACAGATATATACCGCTCCAGACGTAATCCGTCGTAGGTGGGAGTTCCGACTTCGACCTGCGAAACGTCGGGCTCGCTGGCTCCGTTCTGCCAGACGACATTCTGCCCCGAACGGAGAAACGTTCGGCACAGATTCGGCTCTGTCCGTTTTCCTTCCAGGTATTCCAACAGACAGAGGAAGGGCCGTTCTCCATCGTCAATCGTCACGAAATCGACAACTTCAAATAGCCGAGGTTCCCGTATACGGCGCAACTCGGTATTGGGATACCCTCCCCCAAGCACCACTTTGATTTCGGGCCTACTGGCTCTCAACTGCTGCCCCATCCGAAGCGCGCCGTACAAATTGCCGGGAAACGGAACCGAAAATCCGACGACAGCGGGTTGATGCCGGGCCACATGCTGCCAGAGCGATTCGATCATCCACTCATCAGTGAGACTCATGGGTTGGGCCAAGGCTTCTTCAAGACGATCATAGGAATTTGCTTGCATGGCGATGGATTCGGCATAGCGACTCAACGCAAAGTGTGGCGCAATGGTAGCCTGAACCAGATCGGCGAGATCTTCCAGATACAAGGTTGCCAGATGCTTGGCTTGATCGGCTTGATTACGCGAACGATTCATCCAATCCTGACCGTCTGAGTCCTTCGAGGCAAAACGTGGACCTTGGGGAAGGAACGTGCCCTGACAAATGCGCGAAGCCAATGTGGAGTTTCGACCCTGCAAAAAGCTAATCACCGGGTCAATTGTCTCGACATATGCCCGTTCCAGACTCAGCATTTGCCGCGCCTCACCAGGCAGTTCGTCAATGGCAGTCTTTCGGATTTCGGCAAAGACCCGGTTCAAGCCTCCACGGGAGAACAAGGCCAACACCATTTCAATGCCGACATCAGCTTGATAAGTGCGATACCCCTGTGACCGCAAAAATCCCGTCAAATAGGCCGTGGAAGGATATGGGGTGTTGAGTTGGGTCAGAGGAGGGATAACCAGCAGGACAGAGAGATCAGACATCATATGTTGAGATTCTGGCGGAAAAACACGAATGCCAATGATTCGCTCTTCGCCTATTTATGAGAGTGGTAAGGCCTTGTCAAGGAAACGGAGAAAGCTTACCCCAGTCTGATCTGGACTACAACTCAGATCAGAGGAGAATATGAGAATATCACTGGATAGATTCGTCGCCTTTCCTGCAGGGAAAACAGATCTTAGACGGTTTGAGATTGGGTTTGAGATTGAGTGGAGGTGGAATAGCCACTGGTGCGAAAAAAGGCCAAAGCGATCAGGTTAGAAATCTGGTCAAATTGTTCAAGCACCTGGGTCAGAAAAGGCGACAAGCCGGTGGAATAGACCTCTTGCAGGCTGCCGAACTCCAGATCCGCCGCCAAGGCCCCGCTTAATCTGATCGCCTGACGGGTTTCGGCCCTTCGACTATTTCCCGCTAAGCGTTCTACAATTTTACTAATTTGCGCCGTCGCGTATCGGACGGATCGAGGAAATTTATCATGAAAGAGAAGAAATTCAACGATGCGTTTCGGTACCAACTGTGCGGAGTAAAATTTCCGATAGGCCTCAAAGGCGCTGGCGGACTTTAACGCGGCGAGACACTGGTGATATTCGGAAATTCTCCGGGGTTCTGTCGCGGGATCACTGAGAACAGGAATATCAATGAGGCGGGCCGTCCGTCCACCCCGCTCAATATTGAGTCCTAACCGGTAAAAGTTCCATCCCTCATCGTGCACCATCGTGCTGCCGACAACCCCATCCAAGGTGTAACAGGTATTGCGCACATGTCTGAGCAAATCGTGGGTATCCGACCACAGGTCCATTTCGGTCTTCCCCTTGAGGCTCAGATAAAAATCATTCATGAAATGCCAGACTTCGCTGGATAACTGATCCTGGATCCCGCGGGCGCTGTTTCTGGCCGCGGCAATGAGATTGGTCAGTGAATTTGGATTCTCCCGGCAGAGCGTGACAAACTCCATGACCGGCCGGGTCTGAACCTCCCCAAAAATTTTGGAATAGGCCTCAAGTTCCCCGGTGTCTTCCAAATATCGAGTCCAGATATTGGCCTGGTCTTCCCGTGTCGCGATCTCCGTCAGCAGATGAAAATGCACATCCACAAACCTGGCGGTATATTCGGCCCGCTCCACCGAGCGCCCGATCCAAAAAAACGATTCTGCCGTTCGGCTCAACATGGCTTATTCATCTCCATACAGCACCCACGTGTCCTTACTTCCCCCGCCTTGCGAAGAATTCACCACCAGGGAGCCTTCCTTTAAGGCCACACGGGTCAACCCTCCCAATGACAAAGAAATCTCTTCCCCCCAGAGGACAAAGGGCCGGAGATCGACATGCCGTCCGACCAATCTCATGCTCTCCTCCCCGTCCACGACACACGGATGATGCGAGAGAGTCACCACGGGCTGGGCAATGTAGCTGCGTGGATCGGTTTCGATTTTCTTCCGAAACTCCTCCTGTTCGGCCTTGGTCGAACTGGGTCCCATCAACATCCCGTATCCGCCTGATTCCGCCACGGCTTTCACGACCAACGACCCGAGATGTTCCAACACATACTTCCGGTCTTCAGGATTTTCGCACAAATAGGTCGGCACATTTTGCAGAATCGGTTTCTCGCTTAAATAGTACTCGATCATCTTCGGCACAAAGGTATAGACGGCCTTATCGTCTGCGATCCCGTTGCCAATGCCGTTGGCCAGGCCCACATTCCCTGCTCGATACGCTCTGACCAGGCCGGGAACGCCTAACACGGAATCTTTACGAAACACTTCCGGATCGAGGAAAGTATCATCCACCCGACGATAAATCACATCCACCTGCTGGAGTCCCTGAGTGGTTTTCATGTAGACCTTATCATCGGTTTCCACCACCAGGTCCCGGCCCTCCACCATTTGAATCCCCATCTGTAAGGATAAAAAGCTATGTTCAAAGTAAGCCGAATTAAACACACCGGGTGTCAGAAGAACCACGGTCGGATTTTCTTTCCCAAGCGGAGCCAGCCACTTGAGATTCTCAAGCAGTTGCGTCGGGTATTGATCCACCGGCCGGACCTGCATGTCGGCAAACAAATTGGGAAACAGTTGTTTCATGACCAACCGGTTTTCCAGAACATACGATACGCCTGATGGGGTGCGAAGATTATCTTCAAGGACGTAATAGTGGCCTTCATGGTTTCGAACCAAATCGATTCCAGACACATGAATAAACACTTCTTTTGGGGGACAAAAACCAACTAAATCTTTTTGGAAATGCACGGAACTTTCGATGAGCTCGCGAGGCACCACGTGATCGTTGAGAATCCGTTGATCACCATACAAATCCACTAAAAACATATTCAAGGCCATGACTCGCTGGCGAGTGCCCTCTTCAATGACTCGCCATTCGGAATCAGGAATGATCCGTGGCATCAGATCAAAAGGAAAGATTTTTTCCGTTTGCTGGAGATCGCCATAGACCGTAAAGGTGATGCCCTGTCGCAAAAACGCCTGATCCGCCTGACGGCGTTTCAATTCCAGATCCTTCGAAGAAAAATTCCGTAATCGTTCGACAAGCCGCCGATAATGACGACGGGGAACGCCTGACGGCTCGAACATTTCATCGAACCCTGACTTCATCTGATAGCGATCAAATAACGATTTCACAACTCTATCCTTTGATCCGTGGCCACCTGCTCATAAGACGTTTTCACCAAAATTGACGGAGGAGAGTGTAGCATAGCGGACCGGCACAATGGCAATTTCAGCAACATGACAAGGCTCATGCAACGCCTGTCCTGAACTGGTGATTCCGCTGGTTGATGGAAGTTGGATGATGCAAAACAATAAGGACAGTGCTAAGATCCTTCGATCGGCCACGTGAACGTAACCATTACATTCTTCCGCTTTTCATTCACCTTCTCGATATTCCAGGGGCTGTTAATTCTTCATGGCACTCCACGTCGCACTTAATCACCAAACTCATTATCACTACGATCGTCTCGTTCAGATGGGACCTCACGTCATCCGGCTGCGGCCGGCTCCCCACAGCCGGACTCCCATTTTGAGTTACGCACTTAAAATTGAACCCACGGGCTATTTCCTGAACTGGCAACAGGATCCTCACGGTAATTATTTGGCCAGGATTGTGTTCCCGGAGAAGGTTCAAGAATTTCATGTGGAAGTCGACCTTGTGGCCGACATGGTTGTTTATAATCCCTTTGATTTTTTTCTGGAGCCGGACGCTGAGACCCTCCCATTCGACTATGACCCCCTGATCAAGGAGGACCTGTTGCCGTATTTGGCTAAAGACCCACCAGGCCCTCGACTGCAAGAATGGCTGAAACATTTCACCGCGCCACACGGAGATCCCACTGTCCCCTTTTTAATGGATCTCAATCAACAGCTGAAGTCTCAAATCGACTATGTCGTCCGCATGGAACCCGGCGTGCAAACTCCTGATGAGACGCTGGAACTGGGCCGTGGATCCTGCCGGGACACCGGTTGGCTTCTCGTGCAGATCCTTCGTCACTTGGGCATTGCCAGTCGATTCGTCTCCGGCTATTTGATTCAGCTCGTCGCCGACGTGAAGTCGTTGGATGGTCCGTCAGGTACCGACCGGGACTTCACAGACCTCCATGCGTGGGTGGAAGCCTATCTTCCTGGAGCCGGGTGGGTGGGACTGGATGCCACGTCCGGCCTCCTGGCCGGAGAAGGGCACATTCCGCTGGCATGCACACCTCATCCCCTGACCGCCGCGCCCATTAGTGGAGCCATGGATATCTGCAAAACCACGTTTTCCCATGAGATGTCGGTGACCCGTATTGTTGAAACGCCACGGGTGACCAAGCCTTACACCGAAGAACAATGGAAGGCGATTGATCAATTTGGACACCGGCTGGATACGGAATTAGCGGCCAACGATGTCCGGATCACCATCGGCGGAGAACCCACCTTTGTCTCCATTGATCATCCCGATGCGCCTGAATGGAATACCGAGGCCGTCGGCGATACGAAACGACCGTTGGCCGCCCATCTTATCAAACGCTTGCGAGAGCGCTTCGCCCCAGGCGGACTTCTCCACTTTGGCCAAGGGAAATGGTATCCCGGTGAACCGTTACCACGTTGGGCCTTTAGCCTCTTTTGGCGACAGGATGGTATACCGATCTGGCAACAGGACCAGCTCATCGCCGAAGAACACCAGACCTCAGATGTCTCTTCTGATGATGCGAACAACTTGATTCAGAGAATTGCCAAACGGGTGGAGGTGGGAACCCAGACCATTCAACCGGTCTATGAAGATCCCTGGCATTTTATCGGTCAAGAACGCAAACTGCCTGAAAATCTCGAACCCGCGACCAATAATCTGGACGACCCCATGGCCCGTGCCCGGCTTGCCAAGGTGTATGAACGGGGCCTGGGCAAACCGGCAGGCTATGTCCTGCCATTGCAACGCTGGAATGCAAAAGACGGACAACGTCGCTGGGTCACCGCTGCCTGGACCACCCGTAGCCAACACTTGTTTTTGGTGCCGGGTGACTCGCCGATCGGTTTTCGATTGCCATTGCCATCATTACCGGTCATTGATCCCAAAGACTACCCCTACATTATTCCGACCGATCCCTTCGAAGAACGTGGGCCGTTGCCGGATCCCATCAAGAAATCCTCCCCTAAAGAACAACGGCTTCAAAAACAACCGGGAGAAGACGGGCAACATGAACAGGCTCAAGTGATCATGGGACAGGTGAGCGGCGTCGGCGCGGGAGGTGTCGTCCGTGCATCCCTGGCGGTGGAACCCCGCAACGGGCATCTCTGCGTCTTTATGCCGCCTCTGGAATCGGTGGAAGATTATCTTGATCTGGTCGCCGTCATTAAAGACACGGCAGCGGAATTGAACCAGCCTATTCACCTGGAAGGCTACACGCCCCCGTATGACCCTCGTCTGAACGTCCTGAAGATTACTCCCGATCCTGGTGTCCTCGAAGTGAATATCCATCCCGCCAAAAATTGGACGGACATGGTCGCGATTACCACAGCCATCTATGAGGAAGCACGGCTCTGTCGATTAGGGACGGAAAAATTCATGTTGGATGGACGACACACGGGTACCGGCGGCGGCAATCATGTGGTTATGGGCGGCAGCACTCCTGCCGACAGCCCCTTTCTGCGTCGTCCCGATCTCTTGCGCAGCCTGATCGCATACTGGCAACGTCACCCTTCCCTCTCCTATGTTTTTTCAGGACTCTTCATCGGCCCGACCAGTCAGGCTCCTCGCATGGATGAAGCCCGTCATGATTCCTTGTATGAGCTGGAACTGGGATTTGCCCAGGTCCCGGCTTCCAACGTCGGAATGCCGCCGCCTCCCTGGCTGGTCGATCGGATCTTTCGAAATTTGCTCATCGACGTGACCGGAAATACCCATCGCACGGAAATTTGTATCGACAAACTCTATTCCCCGGATGGCCCGACCGGTCGGCTCGGGTTGGTAGAATTCCGGGCCTTCGAGATGCCGCCGCATGAACGCATGAGCCTGGCTCAGCAGGTTCTGCTCCTCGCCCTCGTTGCCCGTTTTTGGAAATCTCCTGACCCGGGTACCCTTGTTCGATGGGGCACTCAACTTCATGATCGCTTTATGCTGCCACACTTCCTCAGTCAGGATCTCCATGAGGTGATCCAGGAAATGAATCGCGCCGGGTACGAACTGAAGGAAGACTGGTTTGAGCCTCACCTGGAATTCCGTTTCCCGCTCTTTGGTTCCATCAATCATGGCAGTCTGGTGATGGAAATCCGGCAGGCCCTTGAACCATGGCATGTGATGGGAGAGCAAGGGGCCCCTGGAGGCACGGTGCGGTATGTGGATTCCTCGGTCGAACGGTTACAGGTCAAACTGTCCGGGTTGACCGAAAACCGTTATATCATCGCCTGCAATGGGAAACGCGTGCCCATGACGCCAACAGGCAGGCAGGGAGAAGCGGTCGGCGGCGTCCGGTACCGCGCCTGGCAGCCCCCAAACTGTCTCCATCCAAAGATTGGCGTGGATGCTCCGCTGACCTTCGATATATACGATCAATGGGCCGGACGGGCAATCGCCGGCTGCACCTATCATGTGGCTCATCAGGGAGGACGGAATTTTGACCAGTTTCCCGTGAATGCCTATGAAGCCGAAAGCCGGCGCCTGGCCAGGTTTTATTCTTTTGGTCATACCCCTGGGCCCTATGCCGAACCACCCGATACCTCTCGCCCTGAATTTCCCTGTACCCTGGACCTCCGATGGCCGACGTAAGCACACACAGTGGACAGGGTATCCAGGCTACGGTAAGGTGATTTTGATTATCTCTCAACAAGAAACACCCTGATGGGACGGTTGTTTATTTCTAATATTTGCCTTTTCAGAAGCATATGATTGACAGAAACCCGCATGGGCTGAATAAGGGCGTGTTCACAAAGGCTCGTCCAGCAAGGCCGCGGCCGCTTGGGCGAGCGGAGCGTATGGATGAGTACGTGAGCACCGCCAAGCGGCGAAAACGCCGCTGGCGGCATTTTTCAACACTCCCCTGATGGATTCCATGGCGGCATTCCTTTCTCCCGAATCACGGGACTCCCTTTCCCGGCACACCACCATGTACCCCCCTCAACCGGATACCTTTGATGAACTCGTGGCCTCAGACGGGTCCGTTCGTCCGCATTGGCAAAGCCTGTTGAAAGAGTTCGAAAGCTTAGACTCCACCCACCGCCATCAGGCTCGTGAAACTGCCGCGCGGATGCTGAAAAATGACGGCATGACTTATCTTGCCAGTCAGAATGGGCAACAATCGGACAGACCCTGGCAGCTTGACCTATTTCCACTGTTGATCAGCCAGGAGGAATGGCAACATCTCGAAGCCGGCCTGATTCAACGAGCCCGCCTCCTCAACCACATTTTGAGCGACCTGTACGGCCCGCAACAATTGCTGAAAAACGGGACCCTGCCTCCTGCTGTCGTGTTCGGCAATC
>DOFS01000039.1 GCA_003523945.1 Nitrospiraceae bacterium
CACTGAAATGTGCATCTCTCCTAGTCCGCCGCCTGCCGTTTGGCCCAGGGGAGGGACGCTCTCATCCGCTGGCGGACCTTGTGTGAGCGGAGCGAGTTGGTCCGCCCTCGCCAGATTGGCGTCCGCCCTTTCCAAGGAAGCCAGACGGGGCGTCGATGGTTTTGGGTCCTTTTGCCTCCACAACCATCGCCGCGCTCTTCGAGACGCATCAGACAAAACCTCGGCTGTCGGGGCGAAACCCGGCAACACAGAAAAGCATGTTGACACGGTGGTCGGTGACACAAGTACGATTCGTTCATCTGCCAACACTGTTTAACCGGCAAAACTCAAGATGGGCTCCCGATACACATCTCATGCCCACACACCGGGCCCTGTGAACGAAATCCAGCCGAACCGGTGATTACCCCTCATGAACGAACTACTACCAGGAATTTATCACTGGCGAGTTGCTCACCCCGACATCCACATTGAAGTCGACAGCTACTACGCTTCCTGCCTGAACCCGGCCTTTCTTATCGATCCGCTGATACCTCAGGAAGGGACAGACTGGTTCAGGAAACGGCCGGCCCCGCAACACATTTATCTGACCAATCGGCTCCACGACCGGCACTGCCGACACTTTATCCAAGACTTTGGCGTCACGGTCTGGTGCCATGAGGCGGGGCTGCACGAGTTTGCGGACGGGAGCTTGGCCGTTACGGCGTTTCGGTTCGGCGACAAATTGCCGGGCGGTGTCCGTGCTCTTAAAGTTGGAGTACTCTGCCCTGAAGAGACGGCTCTGTTTCTCCCAAGTGCCGGCGGTGTGCTATCTATTGGTGATGCAATCATCCATGAAGACGGCGAACTCGACTTTGTATCTGACGAGTTAATTGGTGATGATGCATCTACCGTCAAGCGTGGCCTGAAAGCCGCGTTCCTCCAGATTTGTCAGCAGGAGACTTTCGATCATCTGCTGTTCGCCCATGGAGATCCCATCATTGGTGGAGGCAAAGAATTGCTTCGCTCGTTCTGTCAGCGCTGAACCATTGATTAACTCACCTCCTTATAAGACAATTCTGATCGCCAGCGTCTGGCACCGTAGACCCACAGGAAATTCGAGGGTGTTTACAGGTATGGCAATTTAAAAGAACCGGACGACTATATTTCCGCTTTTGATTGTTAATCGGGTTGAAGTTGGTAGGAGTCGCACAGAGTTATTTGGGGCAGTATCTTTCCCCGCCAATCCGCATTTCGTTTATTTTACGTCATTCCCATCCAGGCTTCATTCCCCATAAAATCTACTTAAGATCTGTTTTCCGAAGGGGAGTGCCTTCGTTTTCTCTATTTCAACAACGGGTTTGGAGTTTCCCGGGTCTTACGAAGTCTGCATAGTCCCAGAAAGTGGACTCTCCCCACTTTCAACAAGCAGATGTAGGAGCTTGGCCATCAAGATAAACGCATAACACCGGAGACTATCCTGCACTTGATAGCGGTCAAGGCTCTCCAGATACGCGGCAAAATCCGCGTCGTCATGAAATGGGGGTGGTGCGCCGGTTATTGATGACAATCATGGAACAGAAGACGCAGGGAAATTCGACTCGCGGTTTTCGAACTATTGCCGGAACATACAAGAAGGAAGGACAGCATAAACCAATACTCATGCCTGACCCCACTTCCCCATTGTGCAAGCGGAACCATTTGTGATCCGAACCTCCCAATACAACCCGGATTGAAGTCCGTTCAAGAAAATTTTAGGAATAGGCTGTCACATAACCTTCAACTGATCTTTAGATCATCGATTCAATACACTCGGAAAAAGACAGGGCCTTTTCAGACAAATGGTCAAATTATTAAATTAGAATGTGGGGTGAATTTGCGACGCCACGTATATTGAGGAGAACGTATTGTCCCAGGCAGGGGTTGGGACAAACGAATTCGCCACAGTCGACAACAGGCAAGACTGAAACGGAAAAACGGAAATCCTAGCCCAACCGGTCTAGAACGCTATCTCTTTTAGGCGCTTGAGTATCTAAATGCTAGCAGCAATCCTTCAAGCTAAAATCTAGTATAGTAGCAAGAAAATTCGGCCATAATAAAAGCGGTGTTTTTGCTATTTAAGACAAGGCTCAAAAAAATAGGTAACCTTGTGAGTATCGCCAACCACAGCCTTGGGTTCCCGTGCCCCATCTGGCCCCAGAGGTCCTTGATACACATGAGTAAGAATTACGGGACCTCCATGGCTCAGCTGACCTTCTAAGATAATCGAATAATCAAATACCCGGGTACCGTCGGGACGATCGTAGTATCCTCTAAGGTCTTCGTCTTTAAATTCATCCGGCACAAACATGGGCTCGTCAAAAATAGTATAAATGCCAGGACCATCTAGACTCGGCTGGTAGCAATACCCATAATCCTCGATCGGAATTTCACCTCGAAAGAAGTAGGTGAGGACGGCCGCAGAGTAGCCCACCGCGCGGGGGATAAGGTTTTGAGCTTGAGCATCATAAATCACATCATCCAACTGCAGTTGGCCTAACAAATCCAATTGGGAGTTGGAAATCAAAAATTTAGCCACGGCTTGATTCCCGGTGAGTTTGGCTGCTCGAGCGCCGGAGAATGCAGCGCTTCCTAGTCGAGGGAGAGTCAGGTAGGGGGAAGGAATTGGGGCCGGGACCAATTCCCTGACGGTAGGAAATGTAATATCGGCATTGAAGATACTTCCCTGCCCGGGAATTGTGTCATCACTAAAAAAATTGGCATTGGTATATTCCGTCACACCTACGTCTGCACTTAATGTTGCCTGGGGATTTGACCCAGAATAGACATTGCGATCAAAGAGGTTGGAAAATGGTTCAGAACGAGTGGCACCAACTTGTTCCAACATAGAAGGATCGGGACTAAAAATGCCCCCACCGATATAGGAACCAACGCTTTTTCTTTCCATATAGTCATGCAAGCCGTCATCGAAGGGATGCGGATCATCACGAACATGGGAGGGATTAGCCGAATCCTGCAGCAAATGCATGACCTGCCCCAATGCGCGGAAGGTTTTGCCCCAATATTCATCCCGCTCCGCTTTGGTAGAAGAAGTCAGGGCCTTAAAGTAATATTCGCGCGCATCATTCCAGGACCATTCCTGTTGTCCTATTGGGTTAAGACTCCAATTAATGGCTGAGATTCCACCCAATACCGGAAGCTCCAAGCCCTTATTGTTAATTGGTTCATGAAAATGGTTTAAGGACCTACCTTTATCATCTTCTTTATTACTCCCTTGTTTCATTAGTTCTCGTGGAGTTCCTCCTTTAACCGATGCATTCAAACCACTTTCTAGTCCCAAATTGTCTATGAGATAAGCATTCAGATCAGCTTCCATGATTTTAATGGCCTGTTCCGTGATTTCCTCGTGGGTATTCCGTTCCCAAGCCCATCCACTAGTAGGGATAAGAGGAACGCACACTAGGACGAAAAGAGAGCAGATAGTGGCATGTAGTAAGTTTGCCAAAACTGGATTCAGAGAGAATTTCAGGGAGAAGGATGAATAGGGACAAGACTTATTAAAAGCTTTGCTTGGTGAAATTAGGGGTTCAACACTAGAACAAATACTCATACGCCTTTCTCCTTCTTAAGCGAATACAGTCAAACCAAATGACAAGCGACTAACTTGTTTAGATTTAATCACTCTTTTCTGACAAGCCTGACCTCATTTATTAACGCGGGTTTGTGAAAATTTATCTGTCAAATAACCGATTAGCCATCCGCTCAGGGCGTAAAGGATAGTACCAACTATTACCATTGCAATGTAGAGATTAGTTTCTCCGGACATATCTAATTTGGCGAGAAGTTGACGGAGGTTTAAATTGAGGAACACAAAGGGGAGATAAACAACAAAAAAAACAAAATGAAAGTAAATTCCAATCAACTTTCCGCCATAACCGTTGCCACTCAATAGGCTATACATTTCGAAAAATGAAAGAGGAAGCACTACGACCACGAAATGAAACAAGACTCCAATCAGGGCGTACGCGGTCGATCGCTTGTACATTGGAAAAATTTTTGACAAGAAGCTTCTCCTTTGCCAACAGCCGATTTTCTACCTTTCCTTAAAAACTTCGGATGCGCCATTGGCCATCAGTGTCCAAAACAAATTCAACTTCCAATGGGTATAGGATCTCTCGCAGGGTTAGTGGTGTTGCTGACTTCCCGATCACGCGTTTACCCCGGCCATCTGCGAGTTGCAACGGAACATTAAAGACATTAGCCAATTCACCCAGATGGTCCTTGAGGACCGTCCAGTCATGGCGCATGACCTCACGCTTTCGGGAATGAATATGCGTCAGGGCTTGCTCGATCTTCCCTTGCGCCAGCGCATCCATCATGCCTGACCATTGAGCATTCAACATGGCTTCGAAGGCCACGGTATCTTCGACGAGGACGACTGCCCCACCTTCGAATGTGTCGCCCATATTATCGATTACGATCACTTTCGGCTGATAGAAACCTGGCTGAGTAAAGCTCACGATTTGATCCACTAGATCCGGCCCCTGAGAGTCAATGGTCCCATCGCCCTGAAAATCCCATTGAATGTTGGCCACCGGTTGTTCGATATCGATGGACACCCGAAGAGCAACCTGGCTAGGCGCCACATTTCGATCAGGCGACACCTGCAATTGCACCTGGTTCGGCACCAACTTCGTAGTGTGGACTTGCATGGTGGAATTGGCCCGTTGGCCGCAAGCATTGGTGGCTTCCACGACGACATTGGTGGGTCCGAGCGTCCCCGTCCCTCCTCGCAAAGGCACCCGGTCCACCGCGTAGGCCGAGCCAAAGACTTTGGCCGCTTGTTGATTGACGACCACTCCTGCCGGGCTTGAACCGCTGGTCATGACGTTCCCTTTCACCAACATGGTTGGTTGGTTAATCGTAGCATTGGCCAGCGGAGCGTCAATGGTCACAGACAAACAATTGGCGGTACAGGCGATATAGGCCTGCACTTGTGCGCCGAGCGGACCCGTGACCCGCACCTCAAGATTATTCCGTGCTTGCACTATGATGGGCTGGGCAATCTGACTGTGGGCTGCCGTGAAATTTTGAGCCCCGATCACTTCAATCCCGTTCAACAGGACAGTCCCCTGGGTTACTCGATTTGCCCCACCCGAGGTGCCATTAATTAATACTAATTGGTATTGAGCTGCTGGCTCGCAATTCGAAAAATTTGCACTGAAGATTTCTCCTATCGTTGCGTGTTTGACCCATATCACCGGCCCCCATATAGGGGTAAGATGTGTCGGTGTAGCAGTAAGGGTGACATTAAGAGGCATGCTATTGGTATGTCCCGCTCCATCCACCCCGGTAACAAGCAGAGTATTGCCCCCTTCACGTAAGACAACGCCATCGGCCAAAAACACTCCACCCCTGACCGTCGCAGCAATTCCATTGACGGTGACGGATGCATTGGAATCATTGACGAATCCTGTAACGGTGATCGGACTCACCCCCACCACACTGCCTTCTGAAGGGCTGGTAATCAGCAATGCCGGTAGTCCCGAATGTGTGGGGGCAGGGACCACGATGGCCACTGAATCGGGATCGCTCGAAGCCTTTCCATCTGAGACCACGACTGTTACAACATAGGTTCCGGGAATATCCGGGACAAAGGTGGGCTGAGCGAAGGTAGGATTTAGAAGATTAGCCATACTACCCTGAGGCCGGCTTTCCAACCTCCATTGGAATTTTAAGGCATCGCTATCCGCATCATGTGAATTACTTCCATTAAGCATGACTAATGAAAAGGCCGGAACTTGTTGATCCGGTCCCGCCTCCGCCACCGGTGGCGTATTGCCTGTGGTGATCGTCACGGTGGCAGGAACGCTATCTTCCGTCCCATCATTGACCATCAGTTGGACCACATACAGCCCCCCAAGATCCGCGATGAATGTCGGTTGAACAGTAGTTGAGTTTGAAAGTGTTGCAGTACTCCCTGTCGGCATGGCGATGAGCGCCCAATTAAACAAAAGTGAATGGCCATCCGCATCATGTGACCCGCTTCCATTGAGGTTGACGGTGCTTCCGACCGGAACCGTTTGATCCTGACCTCCGTAAGCCACTGGTTTGGAATTTTGGGTGTTGATCAAGACCATGGCCGGTAGGCTGTCTTCCTGCCCATCGTTCACAATCAATTGCACCTGATAGGTCCCTGTCAGATCAACCAGGAAGTCGGGTGTGGACGAAGTCGGATTGAAGAGTGCAGTCCTACTTCCAGCAGGAATGCTCACAAAAGACCAACTGAAACTCAGCGCGTCCCCGTCTACATCATACGAACCGTTTCCATTCAAGAGAACGGATTGTGCGACGAAAGCAGTTTGATCAAGTCCGGCCTCGGCCACAGGAGGCGAATTGATGGTTGTTATCGTCACCGTGTCAGGATCACTATCCGCTGTGCCATCATTCACGATGAGTTGAATGGAGTAGACTCCAGGTCTGTCTATCGCCAGGGTTGGCATGATGGCCGTGGTGTCGGAAAGCATAGCAGTACTCCCTCCGGGCTGTGAGAGTAATGTCCACTGGTACGTCAGAAGGTTTCCATCCACATCAGTAGAGTCAGCCCCATCAAGCTGCACGGTCATTCCAACGTGAACAGTCTGGTCAGGCCCTGCCTCTGCCACTGCCGGAGAGTTTCCTGCCTTCCCCAACTTAAACCCTCCTTCCAACGCAATTGTGGAATGGTTTCCCATGCGGACCCATTTAGCTACAAAGGCGCCGGTGGCTTTGCTTTCGGCTTTGACTCTCAAAAGGCCATTGGGGGCATACACATTCGCACGTACCATACTCTCCTCCCCAAACTTTATCGCTTCCGGGGTGTCATCGATGGAACCTGTGGTTCCGTTCATGCCGGTCCCTATGATGACGACATCGCGCGCGGTCAGATTCGCTGCATCGGAGGCCGGTCCGACGACCGTATGCCTGCGAGTGTCGATCTGGCCTTTCACACGAATCTCGACGGCCTTCGTCGCCAGAACTTGGGCATTTTCACGAATATCCCATTCCTGAAAGTGATAAAGACCGCCCGTAAGTGTGACAATGGCACCCGGACGTAATTTGAGTTGACCATAGCGTCCAGGCGGAAGAGTGAGGCCTCCACCCGCCGGAACATCGAGGTCCTTAGTTCCAGGTTGAACCGGTGGAACCGATGGCATCTCAGAAACAAGTGGGAGCCTGGCCGGTGTCGTCATGGCCCCTTGAATTTGTCCTGGTCCGAACAGTTTATTGACCACAATATCCTGCACCCGTGATCCTTTTTTCAGTCGAACAGAATTGCCCATGACCTGACTGTCATTGTTTTGCACCACAACATCATGGCCGATGGTCACCTCCTGCTCACCGTTGAGATACGGTCCTACACTCGCCTGATTGGCCCCGACATCTCCGCTAAGAATCGTACTACCCTGCCGAACCCATACCCCCTCATTCCCTAGCACCACAAAATCCTGAGCCGCCTGAACCTTTCCAGGTAAAATCAGACCTATGAGGAACACGATTACAATCCAATCGAAATTAGAATGAATTCGAAAATTTTTCATCCGACTCCATGTCATAAACCGTATTCCCCTCTTGATTAAACACATATGATGATTCAAAAACTTGTTTTTAAAAGAGTGAAACCTCGGGAAGTATGAGAGGGAGGGGTGCAAGGACCTATACCCCGTTGTGGGGGAAGCAATTTCGGAAAAGAGTCGGACTGAGTCTGTCCCCGGAGGAACCGTTTGAGCTTATGAATAGAGCATCCTCTCCCACTATATGAAATGGGAAAAATAAAAACTAAAGCCTTTAAATTAACGGCTCGATCAGGACGACCCCTCCCAGGAAGGCTGTCACAGGGGAAGTAGGAACAGGTGAGTTTGGTTTTATTTTGTTGGAAGGATCAGAAGTAGATAGCCTGAATGGCTATTCCAAAAGCATGTCCTTTGACTCAGACAATACAATGAATATGAAAAATGATTGGGTGAACAACAACTATCCAGCCGGAGAGCACGGGTTCAAAGCCAAAGTCAAGAATGGCCCTGATGCAGGGGAACCGGACCCTTTCGGTTTATTTTCAGCCCGCGGGAAACGGTTCAATTATGGAAGTTTTGGCTGGCGCTGAATAACATTGTTATGGCAATTATCCCAAATACGTCCAGCCTTACGAGGGCAGGATCTGCCGAGTTAATTTTCCCCCGCCCGTTGGATTATCGAAAAATTCTTTTTCTGAAAATTTTTGATATACCATTGATGATCCGCTTTCCACGCAAACTCTACCTCTAACGAAAAATGGATTTCCCCCTGGGCATTGGGTCTGGCGATTTGTCCACCACTCTATATTCCTGCACATCTATAGTTGAAGGGGAACAGAAAGAAGGTTTACGATTTCTCCAAGATGATCGGCAAGCTCGGCCCAATCGTCTCGCAAGGCCTTACCCCTTCTTGTAGCCACAAACGAGGCAGCCTCTTCGTTATCCGGCTTCGCTAAAGCCGCCAGCATAACTCTCCACCGGACATTCAGAGCGGCAAGGAAATCTTCCGGAATCACTTAAACATGGAAGCCATCGGCCAAAAAAGAGAAACAGGAACCAGGCCCTTCCAGGCGGGATTCTTTACCTTGCCGTGCAAATCAGGTATGAAGCAATACTATGGGATTATCCATTGACCGCGATCAGTTTGACGAAGAGGATTTCACCCGGTTTGGGCAACGGCTGACGCAAAGTCTGAAAGCCCTGGAGCATGTGGTGGAACAGCCCGGTTTCGGGGTAGGTCCGCTCTCCATCGGGGCGGAGCTCGAACTTTCGATTATCAATAGCCAGGGGAGGGCTTACTCGATTAATCGCACTCTCCTGAATTGCTCGCAGGATGCGCATCTCCAACTCGAGTTAGACCGGTTTAATTTGGAATATAATTTGTCTCCGGTTGCCCTGGCGGGCTACCCCTTTTCCCATGTCCGGGCGCAATTAGCCAACGCCATCCAATCATTGGAATATTGTGCGCACGGGTTGGGAGGACGGATTGTTCCGATTGGCATCCTGCCGACCCTCTGTGCCGAAGAATTGGATTCGCCGGTGATGTCGGACCTCCCGCGCTATCGTGCGCTCTCGAGTGGACTTCGCCGGTTGCGTGAAGGCCCGTTTTCCATACACATCAATGGGCCGGAGCCTTTAACAGTGACCTGTCCGGATGTCACAC
>DOFS01000556.1 GCA_003523945.1 Nitrospiraceae bacterium
ACCCCTTTTTACCCCTGGATGTGGTCGGGTGGAAAGGGGAGGTATGGCCGACGAAACTGAATGTTCGAGATTTCCGGCCGGTGACCAGTCCCCGGTATCATTTGCCTCCTAGTGTGCATGCGACATTTAAGGCTGGAGGAGTCTGGATTTCCACATTTGCTCCTCGGCCTCTTGAGAGTGATCCGGGAGCGTTGAAAATTCCCTTCTATCACCGGAATACGGATTTCGATGAGGTCCTGTTCTATCATGAGGGGGACTTTTTTAGTCGATCGGGCATCCGTCCGGGAACGTTGACCCTGCATCCCCAGGGCATTCACCATGGCCCCCATCCAAAGGCTGTCGAGGCCAGTCAAACACAAACACAGACGAATGAAGTCGCCGTGATGGTGGAATCCCGGCATCCTTTTCATGTCATGCTTGAGGCCGAGACCGTTGAATTGAAAAATTATTCCATGAGTTGGAGAACACCATGAAACTTGTCACCTTTCAGGTTCGCACACCGGTTGGAAAATTTACACGGGTAGGGGCCCTTCAAAAAGGAAATGTCGTCGATCTGAACATGGCCTATACCCGCATGTTGGCCGATAAGGGGGAGGCGCAACCGTATAAGCTTGCCGCAGCCGAAGTTCCTCCTTCCATGCTGGAGTTACTCCAGGGGGAGGTGTCGGCCATGAATAGAGCTTGCGAGGCATTTCACTATATCGGTGACACAGATAATCCGGTCTACGGACCTGAGGATGAAATGATTGTGTATGACAGGGAGGGAGTCTCGTTGCTGGCCCCTGTTCCTCATCCTCCCCTCCTTCGTGATTTCATTGCTTTTGAAGCTCACATCGCCGCGACTTCAAAAAAACGAGGACAACCGATACCGCCGGAGTGGTACAAGGCACCTGTGTATTACAAAGGTAATCCTCTCACCATTATCGGCCCGCAGGATGACTTGCCGTGGCCGTTACAGACTCAAAAATTGGATTATGAACTTGAACTCGCCTGTGTCATTGGCCGCAAGGGAAGAAATATCCCGGCTGACAAAGCCCTGGATTTTATTGCCGGGTATACCATCATGAATGATTTCAGTGCCCGGGACATTCAATTCCAGGAAATGGCTTGCCGCCTGGGGCCGGCGAAAGGGAAGGATTTTGCGACGGCGTTGGGACCTTGTCTGGTGACGCCGGATGAGATTCCGGACATGAAGAATGTCACCATGGTGGCTCGCGTCAATGGCAAAGTCTGGTCGGAAGGGTCATTTGGAACGATTCACTGGTCGTTTGCGCAAATGATTGAGCATGTATCCAGGGGGGAAACCTTGTATCCCGGTGAAGTCTTCGGCTCAGGAACCGTAGGCGGGGGATGCGGGTTGGAAATGGATCGATTTTTACAACCGGATGATGTGGTGGAGTTGGAAATCCAACCTATTGGAATACTGAAAACGAAGATCACCAAGGAGCATCAATCATGAATCTTTTGCTTGAGAAACGCAAACGAATATCAGAGTTGGTTGATTATCAGCGGAGGCTCTACGCTGATTCAAGCGTCGAAGACAGGTTCCAATTGATTGTTGAAGAGTCTCCCTGCTCTTCGTTGTCAAAAAGCGAGGTTATCCGGATATTTCGTGATTCAAAGGCGATTCTGTTCGATACTCATGTGGCGGTGGTGTCGGGTCACCATACCGCGACTTATCTTGGCTTCGAGTCCATTGCCCGTGATGCGCCACTGCTTTCTATGATCAGTCGGGATATGGGGCAATGGCTCCTGGGCCTGAGCCAACACCATCGAATCGACGGACTTCTCGTTCCGGCTTCGGATGCACGTTTTTTGGCAGAAGGTATGGCGACAATCCTTCACCCTCACATGCCTGTGCGAGTGGTGCACGCTCCCTTCAATCCAGAAACAGGAAAGATTGGGACAGAGATACCTGAAGAGACGATTCGAAAAGGGGATAATTTTGTGGTGATGAATGATGTGACGGCACGAGGGAATTGCGTCAACAAACTCGGAACCATTGTGAACGATCATGGCGGTCATGTGGTTGGGATGATGGTGTTTGCCCGTCGGGATAGCGGGCAGTTCCCATTCATGGACGACCTGATGGCTCGATATCCCTTTTACTACGGGACGAATGTGCTGATGCCTCAATGGGAAATTCAGGACTGCCCGAATTGTCGACGTGGGGAGGATTTCTTTTCCTGGAAGGAGTTGCCGTCTGATCTCAGCGCAAGAGGGGATGATGCTTGCTGACCGGCTAGCAGCCTATGCGGGGTTTCTTACCTTTCAGAATCTCCCTCCAGAGGTGATCCATGAGGTGAAGCGACGGGTGTTGGATAGTCTGGCCTGTGCGTATGGGGCGATCACCGCACCCCCATGCAGAATTGCCAGGCGCCTGGCGACACGGGTTGCGATCAAAGAAGGTGCAACGGTCTGGGGAACCCGCCATCGAACAAGTCCGGAACTGGCCGCTTTTGCCAATGGCACGGCGGTCCGGTATCTCGACTGCAACGACACCTACCTGTCTAAAGAACCGGCTCATCCATCCGACAATATTCCGGCCTGTCTGGCGGTCGCCGAAAGTCTGCATGTTCATGGCCGGCAATTGATTCAAGCCATTGTGCTGGC
>DOFS01000275.1:0-13341 GCA_003523945.1 Nitrospiraceae bacterium
CTTCATCCTCCTGAAAATGAGGGTCCACCCGACTTTCTATGGGATACAGGCGAAGGATATGAGCGGCAAAACTATGGAGGGTGGCGATTTGTGCCTTTGTCAGATCACGCGGAGCGACCTGAATCTTCTCCCTGACATGCGTAGTGGACACATTGTAGCGTTGCTTGAATTCCTTCAGGCCTGTGCTACCTGAACCCCCATTTCCAGCTTCCGCGTCACAATCAGCCAGCAACCCATGCAACCGGTCACGGAGCCGGGTTTTCATTTCATTGGCAGCTTTATTCGTGAAGGTCAGAGCCAACATGTCCGTTAAGCGTAACGGGTGGGGTTCCCTCAGAAGACCATGAATCAATCGATTGACCAACAGGGTTGTTTTGCCCGTCCCGGCTCCGGCCAGCACGACCACGTTGCGATCAAACGTCGTTTCCGCTATGAGTCGCGCATCGGCATCCGGAAGAAGCTCGAGATTACTCATGTGTGGCCCGTTGCTTTCGCCCCTGCCGAAATTTTTTCGCCAATGGAACCCCGTAAGCCCTCACCCACGAAGGATGATGCTGAAACCGACAGGCCGCAGACCAGGAGCATTCCCGGCAGTAGGGCCCTGGTAGAATAAAAAATTGTCCGGCGCGTATACTCTCGATCCAATGACGAATTGTCTGCAATAATTGGTCACCAATCCGGGTACCCCAGATCGAACTGTCAAAGGATGTGCACGTGAGGAGTTCAGGGTGTAAGAGACGGATATACCGGAATTCAACGGAATGAATGACACGATGTGACGAGACGTTTGCTTTTGAAAATTTTCTGGAAATTGCAGTCATGCCCGAGGATGACATCAACGAATATAAGGGGGGCTGTAAGCGTCGACCCCGCAAGGCCTCGCCGACGAGATCAGGTTCGTTAGTTGGAGTGGTCACTCCACCCGAAAATTTATAATCTACAATACGAATTTTGGAGCCATCAGACCGCTGATCCAGGCGATCTACCCGTCCATGAATCTTCAGCAAGGCTGAGCCTCCCGGCACCTCACCCGGAATCTCCCCCTCGGCCTCTATCTCAAAATCCACCGGCACCATGGCCTGATCGACATACTCCTGTTGATCGTGTTCGATCATCGCAAGTACCACAGGAGCTAATTGGGCTTTCATTCTCTCCCACAAGACCAAATGCCCTTTCCCGAAGTGCACCGCATACTCTTCGGATACCTGCTCAACGGTCGACCCAATCAAGGAAGAGAGATGAACGGGCTCTATTGGAGAGGCGGGCCATCCGTGATCGATGAGATATTGAAAAATTCGTCGAAGAATGGCATGCCCTAACTCTCCCCAGACCCGGATTGGGATGTCCCTCGAAAGGGGCTCTCGAACATTCCGCGTATGCAGAACATGCTCCATCCAATACCGCAAGGGGCATTGGGCGTACCGTTCCAGCGCAGTGGGAGACAGTCCCCGAGACAAGAGATCCTGCCAATGCACCCCCTCGGCAGCCAGGATCCCATCAAACGAGCCCACGCCTGTGGAGGTCCTTTCAAGAGCAGACACCGCACTGAGTCCATGGCGAAGCAACTTCCACCAGAATGATGGCTCTAAGGAGTCTGTTTGGATTACCCGGCCCTGAAGCAGATGTCGCAGGCGGGTTTCTTGTCCGGTCTCTTCTTCGGGAGAATGGTATGGAACCCTCGTGCGCTCGGCCACATGCAACGGCACACTGATCTCTGACTCAAAACAACCCCGTGCATCGCCCACGCATTCCGTTAAAAGCGAAGACGGCAACAGAGGACGCCCGTTGTGATCAGCACGTTGATAGACGAGATATACCCGATCCCGAGCTGAATGCCGAAGCAATCCAAACAACAGAGCTTCTTCATCAAATCCATGTATTTTTTCATCGATTTTATATCCGAGACTTTCCGCCAACACTCTTCGATCCCGGTCACGCAAAAACGCATCCTCCCGAACCACACGTGGAAAGACCTGATCATTCATTCCGAGAATAAATATTGTCCTAAAGGCATGACCTCGCGCAGCCATGGCATCGAACACCTGCACCCCTAGGGAGCTTTGTCCGGGAATAGGCCTTTCTTTCGCGTCCAAGGCTCCTCGAAATACTTCCACCCATGCTTTCCACGTCACTTGCCCGCCGACCCGATCGAGTTGTTTTACCTGCGCCATGACCTCCTCGAATCCTTCCTCAAGACTTATCAGATGAGCATGATGCCGGGCTTCCATGTGAGAAGACACCTCTTCTTGAATCAAGGAAAGATGGGTGTTTACGAGTGATTCAAACGCAAGAGTCAGTTCGCCAATGGAGCCTGATTCCGGAAGAGCCTGGCAATCGGCGATCAGGCGGCCCACGACGTCAGCGCATTGCTGTAATGCGCCGGATGCCTCCTCCAGGGACAAGCCAATCTTGCGTTGCCAGTCCCCAATCAATTCTGAATCATTTGCGATTGCTGCAAGACGTTCCCAATCTTCCCGACCTCGCACCAGACGCCAATGTCGAAAAGCCTGACTCCAGATATGCCGCTGTTCATGAGTCGAGCGGCCGTTGACCGACAGCCCACGATAATAGGGAGAGGTCACGATATCCAGCAGTGGCAACCATGGATATTGCTCCTCCCTCAAACCGGCAAGCTGCCACCAAACCTTGGCAACCGGTTCCTCCAACAAAGGTGTGGTAGCTGTGGTGAAAAATGGGATTCGATGGTCCTCAAACACCCGGCGTAAAAATGGCTTATACGGCTCAAGCGTTCTGGCCACCACCCCAATTTCATGAAACGTATACCCTGTCCTTTCCACCGCATGCAGAATGGCTTTGCAGGTGAAAGCCAGCTCTCCTTGCGGGCCAACCACATTAACCACCTGAACGGATGGAGACGACGCAGTCTGATTCATCACTCCGAACGCCTCCTGCCTCCCCTGGAGGGGTTGGTGCACCACACCGGCTTTTAACAGATGTCGATCGACGAACCGTTGGGCAAACTGATAGGCAGACTGATCGGTAAGGGGAAAAAACACTTTCACGGAATTGGTACGAGCCACCTCTTCTAACAAAGAAAGCTGAACTTGCGTGATGTCGTAAAAACCGTAATAGATGACCGTCGAGAGTCTGGCAAGAAACGGTGAGCCTGCCACCCAGGGAATCACCGAATTGGCCAAATCTTCCGGCAATCCCACACCTAATTGGCGACTCAAAAGCCCTATGGCCTCCTGAAGACTCAGTAATCCCCGTAGGCGGGAGCCCGCGATCTCATCGAACAGGTTCTCTTCCACCGCACGGAGAGCCAGGCCTGGCTCAACTTGCGCTTCCAGTAAATCCCGAAGGCTCCTCCACACGGCCTGCCTGAGACCTGACGAACCCAGAAGGTCAGCAAAGGGTCCAACAGATTGACCACCCTGTTCAAGAAGAACCGCTAAGAGATATTCATAGAAAAAATCGCCGACGAGTTCGAACGAAGACGCCCCTGTTTCCGGCGAACCCAATGCCGCCCGCTCTGCATGAAGATGGAGGGCAAACTGATGAAAAGTCAGAACATGTAAATCGAAGAGCGCACAGGATTGCTCAACGCACAAGAGCCACTGAACTCGACGCCGCAATGATTCAGAAGGCACAAGAATGGCCAAGGGCGTACGGGCATCCGCAGACTTGATCCGCTGAATCGTTTCGACAAGAGCGGCATCGAGGTGAGGGGAGAAGGGGCCGCTAAGGAGGGTAAACATCCGGACCTTTGCGTTCGATCGGCGGAGCAGTTATAGAACCGATCGAAAAGCCTCCTAGCCGGTTTCTGGGCCTATGAGTTCACCATTACAATCCGGGCAACTCCAATCCCCGTCAATCAGGGACATGGGATCACCACAGAAGGAACATTCGGGGGGAGGGCCGGAAGAAACTCTGGGAAGGACGGGCAACTCAATATCTAATTCTGTTTCATCGTCATCTTGATCGTACATATAGCACCTTCCTGACCCCCAATCCGGCATCTCGGAGTTATGCAGGGGGAGCTTTTATTGAGAAGAGGCTCAAAGATTAATCATCCGTCTCATCTTTTTTGGGTTTTGGCTTAGCCCTAGCCTGCAGAGCTTTTTCGGCACTCTCCCGGGGAGGCACACCAATAAAGGTTAACCGTCCATTGATCAGTGTCGCGGGAACAGCCCGAATGGAGTGTCGCTCCGCGAGTTCTTGCCCGGCTTCAGAGGTGATATCAATTTCCCGGTAACTAAAACTGTATTTGACCCGCATGCCCTTCCAGAGGGTTTTCGCATTAGGACAGGCCGCGCAGGACTTAGACACCAACAAGGTCACATTCGCCATCGTGTTCACTCCTCCTTACTAAACGTAACAATAGCCATGTTAGCACTGACGAAAATAGCCGGGCAAGGCAAAAGCAGATAATCACAACTCTGGGGCTGCGAAAGGACACTACGGAAATAACCAGAGCATGGACAAGGTGCTTACATTTTGCGAGGCTCGAGTTCAATGATCCCTTTGCGGATTGCTAAGATGGCCGCTTGTGTTCGATCAAACACATGGAGTTTGTGAAAGATATTGCGGACATGATTTTTGACCGTCTTTTCACTGAGATCCAGAACGTTGGCAATTTCCTTATTTGTTTTTCCATCTGCAACTAGCTGCAAGACAGTGATCTCACGATCGGTAAGATCGTGCTCCAAAATTCCGCGCTTCTTGCCTTTACCTTCGGACAGCAAAGAAAACTCAGCAAGAATCTTACTGGCAACCGATGGATGAATAAGGGACTCTCCACGCGCAATGGTCCGGATGGCCGCTACGATTTGCGCCGAATCACTATCTTTAAGCAAATACCCTGTGGCTCCGGCACGCACCAGATCAAAAATATATTGCTGCTCTTCATACATCGTGAGCGCAACAACCCCGATGTGAGGAAATTCCCGTTTAATAATACGCGTGGCTTCCACCCCGGTCATCCCGGGCATACTGACATCCATGAGAATCACATCCGGCAAGAGAAGGCGAGCCTGCTCGACGGCCTCTCCACCATCTTTCGCCTCTCCCACTACCTGGATATCGTCCTTGGTTTCCAGAATCGCGCATAACCCTTCACGCACGACACGATGATCATCCACGATGAGAACTTTAGTTGTTTTGGGCATAAGGCACCTGTTCCTTTATTACCAGAGGAATGGAAATTTCAACATTCGTGCCGGTTCCGGATTTCGACACCCACTTCACGTTTCCGCCTAACATTCGCGCGCGCTCCGTCATGCTTCTGACTCCAAAATGATCCCATTTTTCAGGGTTTTGCCCTTCGGCCTTGACATCAAACCCCTGGCCATTATCGGAGACAGTCGCTTCCAAGACATCTTCCCTGAGCTGAACTTTCACAATCACTTTCTTCGCCCCGGCATGCTTAGCCACATTGCTTAAGGCTTCCTGGACCATGCGAAAAACAAAGACTTTCGTCTTCGGATCAAGGTGAGATTCATCCCCACTCCCTTCAAACTCAGTCTGTATCCGATGTTCTCGCTCATAGGCCTTCAAATAATTTGACAAAGCGGGAATAAACGCCAAATGATCATATCGGCCAGGGCGAAGGTTGTAGACGACCTCCCTGGCTTCCTGAATGGCATGTTTTAATTGCACCGTCGTTTGATTGAGCATCGTCAAACACTTACCCGGATCCTCCTCCACCAATTCACGGACACGCTCCATTTTCAGGCTCACTCCCACCAGAGTTTGCACAAGACCGTCATGAATTTCACACGCAATGCGCGTCCGCTCTTCATCTACAGCCCCTTCGGCTTCTTCCTTAACATACAATCGAAAAAGCGATTGATACCTGGTGAGCGTATTTTCGATTTCGGCAGAAGCCCTAATACGCGCTTCAATTAATTGCCACATAAACTTGGCACTCGCACCGCCCACCAATGCGAGATGGGGGGCATGTGCCTTAAGCAGAGTCTTCTCCACATCGGGATCGCCAGTCACATCAATTACCAAATCCACATCTTTGATTTTGAGCAAATCTTGATAGCGACGAAGGACAGGAATCCCGATTTTTTTGGCGAGACGGACACCCATGGTGTGTGGGCGAATTTCACTTAACCCTACGACCGTAACCAAAGGATCTTCAGCGAAAATTTCCATCAGCGCCGTCCCACCATGCCCGCCACCAATGATCGCCACTCGACTGGAGGTCACCTTTGACTTTGATCGCCGTGGACTTTTTCTTGTGGTACGTGTGGCACGAGGAGAGGGCTTGGAGGATGACATAGACACCCACTTTCATGATCGGGATCAGGTTGAGGATCTTTCCGAACAGAAGATCCGTCCCCTCGTCACGCTAAGGTGCAGGCGAAACGGGTGGACTCGCTATCGCCCAATGCGCATAGAATAACTCAGGACATTCTGTTGTCTTGTGTTAAGGCCCGGATGGTATCCATAAATTGATCGATGTCTTTAAATTCACGATACACCGAGGCAAATCGAACATACGCGACGGGATCCAATTCTTTCAAGGCCCGCATGACTTCCTCTCCGACGGTTCGGCTTGGAACTTCTGTTTCTCCAAGGTCCTGAATACGTTTTTCAATCCGATCAACCGCGGCCCCTAGCGCTCCAATACTGACCGGCCGTTTTTCGCAGGCCTTTTTGAGTCCTGCTAAAATTTTGGCCCGATCAAACGGCTCTCGCCGATTGTCTTTTTTGACCACCATCGGCAGATTTTCTTCGATTCGTTCGTAGGTGGTGAATCTCCGTTTGCATCCCAAACATTCGCGACGGCGCCGGATCACTTCTCCTTCGCGCGCCGTCCGCGAATCAATGACCTTATCTTCCAACTGGTCGCAAAAAGGACATTTCACGAAAGAGCGGCCCTTACCTTAGGACGGAAGGCGGTAGAGGAAGGTTAGTATGGATGAAAGATCGGAAATCGTGAGCACAAATCTTTAACATCCCGCAGGATCCGTTTATGGAGGGATGCTTCCTGAGAATGTTGGATGACCTCATCCATCCAGGAGAGAATCTGCTCCATCTCTGGTTTCTGCATGCCACGAGTCGAGACCGTGGGTGTGCCAATACGAATGCCACTGGCCACAGCCGGTGGTTTTTCATCAAAAGGCACAGCATTTTTATTGACGACAATGCCAGATGCATTCAACGCGGCTTCGGCTTCTTTTCCTGTCACACCCTTGGGTGTCAGATTCAAAAGAAACAAATGGTTCTCCGTCCCACCGGACACAACCCGATACCCCCGTTTTAAAAATCCCTCAGCCAGTTCCTTGGCATTCGCCAAAACTTGCTGTTGATAGGTTTTAAAGCCCGGTGCCAGGGCCTCTTTAAAGGCCACCGCTTTGGCTGCAATGACATGCATAAGCGGTCCACCCTGTGTTCCAGGGAACACCATTTTGTCAACGGCTTTGGCATGTTCTTCCTTGCACATAATCATGCCGGAGCGTGGACCGCGCAACGTTTTATGAGTCGTCGTGGTAACAAAGTCGGCAAAAGGCACAGGACTGGGATGTAACCCGGCCGCAATCAAACCCGCAATATGAGCAATGTCGACAAGAAGATAGGCCCCAACTGATTTGGCAATTTCCTGAAAACGAGGAAAATCAATAATTTTGGAATACGCACTTGCACCTACCACAATCATACGAGGGCGGACTTCCTGAGCCTGCCGTTCAACTACATCATAATTGATTTCTTCGGTTTCGCGATCTACCCCATAGGAAAACGATTGAAATAGTTTCCCTGAAAAACTTACACGGCTCCCGTGAGTGAGATGCCCACCATGGGCCAAATCCATACCCAGGATGGTATCTCCCGTTTTCAAGACGGAGAGATAAGCTGCCATATTGGCTTGGGACCCGGAGTGGGGTTGAACATTCACATGCTCACACCCAAAGATTTCTTTAGCTCTTGCAATGGCCAAATCCTCGACCGTATCAACATGCTGGCAACCGCCATAATATCGCCGGCCGGAATACCCCTCCGCGTATTTGTTTGTCATCAAACAGCCCTGGGCACCCAAGACTGCCGGGCTCGCATAATTTTCCGAAGCGATAAGGACTAAGTTTTCCCGCTGTCTTTTTTCTTCAGCGCGGATAGCTGCATACACCTCATAATCGGTGTCACGGATCGCTTTAAGTGTGCCGACAGAATGTCTCATCGCTTACTCACTGACCGCTACATCGGCCGGCTCTTTGGCCGTCTCCCCTTCAGGAGCAGCCTCTTCTGCATCTTTTTTCACAAGCGTCACATTGATTTTTGGTACCACATCCCGATGAAGCTTAATGGCAACCGAAAAGGTCCCCAATTCCTTAAGAGGCTGTGGCAAGTGAATCTTCCTTCGATCCACCTCCACGCCCTGAGAAGCTAATCGTTCGGCCACATCTTTGGATGTCACGGATCCAAACAGCTTGTCGTCTTTTCCGGTTTGCACTTCAAACGTCAGGGAGATTTTTGACAAACTCTTCCCCGACTCGCCTAAAGATTCCAATTCTTTTTTGGCCTTTTGGTCGATCTGCCGTTTGATATGTTGCAACAACTTGACCTGTCGCTCTTCAGCGACGACAGCTTTTTTCCTCGGAAGTAAATAGTTTCTTGCATACCCTTTTGCCACCGTCAACACGTCACCCAAATACCCCAAACCTTCCACATTTTCCTGCAGAATAACCTTCATAAACACGTCTCCTTAGCCTAGCGAATAAGAGAAGCATCTTAAGACTGGGTATAGAAAAAGTCAATTGAATTGCCGAATATATCATTAGGAAACCCTTCTCCTTTAGTCATGAGGTAACCACCACACATGCTCAGGGTAGCCGGATAATTTCTCAAAGATTTTAGCAACTTTCTCTTCAAAAATGTGCTATGCTTCCCAGACCTCTTAAACATTTGCACTTAGGCAAATATTAGGTAACGAAAGGCGTCATGGGTTAGAGCCTATTGGAATGATACGGTTATGATGAAGAATCTGATTATTTTGTTATCTGTTGTTCTCCAGGACTTCGAATAGTAAGGATCATGAACCACATCAGTCACCGTCTGGGCAGCGCCAGCACACTCATCAATCTTCTCCTGTTCAGCCTATTCTCACTCATCCTCCTGGCCAATCCTGGTTCGGCCAGAGCCGAGGAAGGACTGAAGGAAGAAGGCCTTGAACTCCAACCTTTCTCAGATCTCAATCTTCGCTTTTCCAATCGCCCGCTCACCCCGCCCGACACACTCATCGTCCAAACCATTCCGCTCGCCGGGCTCTCTGTCGCCAGACCCTTTGTCGCTCCGGCTCCACAAGCGGTGATTTTTGAAGATGATCGCCGGCAACGGGTCGCCGTTCTCTCGACCGATAACTCCGGAACCCTGACACTTTATTTACTTGAACACCTCCCTCTTGATCCAAAGCTACCCGCCCTGTTTGAATGTGCACATAATCGAGGCTGCGAGGCGGACCGAACTCCCCTCACAGGAGGATTGGGTTGTCTCGCCCTCTGTATCAAGGATCTTCTGGAATTGTCGGCTCTCAATCAATAATTCCCATGAAACTCTATGATCTTCTTACGCTGGCCGCCACCCACCTCGCCACGGAGCGGGAAGTCGCCATGAGCCGGGGGTTGGACGCTCCTTTGGAGATTGCCCAAGCCCGCCACATCCGCACGGTGGGATCGCTTCACCTCTACAGCTGTGTTGCTTTGCCGGGAAGGACGTTTTTGCCGGATATCCCAATGACCTTATTGCCGGGCAACGACATGGAACCTACCGAAGGCTATCTTCTTGGCTGGTATCAGGGATCGCTCATCCTCCAAACCTTCGATCACGTCGGTGAAACCCTCAATCAGGGCACCCTGATTCCAGATACATCGGGGTTCCTCGAAACCGGAGCCGCACGGTTATCCGACATGGCCAGCAAACCCGACTCCTTTACCCTTGGACCTGCAGAACGATTGGTACCCTGGCTGGACCCCCAGCCGCCTTCCAACCACACGGCGGCAAGAGACAGCATTCCACCCACAGTGCTGACAACCATCTGGGGAGAGACTCGGCAAGCGCGCTGGACAAAATTGACGACATTGATTGTCGATCAGGTTCGAAAAAACAAGCGCATCCTTCTGGTCGCTCCGGATCATCAAACAGTCGATGAGTTAACAGGTACGGTGGCCCACGCCTTAAAAATGGCGGCACTGCCCTACCGGAGCTTGCTCTGCCGCTATGAATTACCCCTGATGAAAGAAGCAGCAGGTATGCCCCTCCAGGAATTTGGCTTTGAAGCACAGATGTATCATTTTTTTGCCAAGGCCAACGCTAAAAAAGTCTCGTTACGAAAAAAATATGAGCGGTTTAGGGAACTGACTCCGATTCTGGCCTATAAACGCGACAAGCAAAAAGACCTGAACGAAGTAAAATTATTGGAATGGCGGCTACTCACACAGCTCAGTGATTGGCAGGGGAAAGTCAAAAATATCGACAAAATTCTCCGCGACTATGAAGCGCTTCCCATTTGGAAACGGATGGGCATGCAGGTGGCGGGCAAGAACATCGACACCCTGGCCGAATACCGGGTGATTTACGAAGGAAAAATTCTTGGACTGATGAAAGAAGTCGAAGTTGCACAAAAGCGAATTAAAGAATTAATTCCCGAAGCGACCGTTCCCAAAGACCTGCGACCGGAATACGATGAATTAAAGGAGGAAATCAAACGATTGGGAGGCACAAAAAAAATCCGTGAGATGCTGGCTGCCGGAGAAGGCACCAACCGGCAAGCTTTTGCACAAAACAAACGCATCATGGCCAGTACACCGGGCCGCATTCTCACGGACCCCCTCTTTCGAAAAGTCCCGTATGATTTATTGATTATTGACAATGCCCCACGCATCCCCGCCTCTCTCTTGCTTGCGGCGACCGGGACCATTCGTGAGCGAATCATTCTCAGCGGCGACACGACTGATTTGCTTCCTGGAGAATCGGGAAAACCTGCTTCTCCTGGACGCTGGCCACAAGCCTTTCTGGAAACCCTTCTTAGCTCTTCTCCCCAACCCACCAGCGTGGGATGATGCCCGGAACGATTTCCTCATCCGTGAAAAGGTCATGTGTCACCCAGAAAGAATTTTTCAGACGGGATGAATACATGAAAAAGCCAACATCAGCACAATGACAACTTGACCGCATTTCTGTAAAAGATGATAATCCCATCCATGTGCCGAAGTGGCGGAACTGGCAGACGCACTAGATTCAGGGTCTAGCGCCCTCCGGGGTGTGCGGGTTCAAATCCCGCCTTCGGCACCATCCTCGTTTTTTTAATAACCAGCTTATCTAATTTGGTTCATAGATAATCGACTAATTCCAACACTTCATTCACCCCCTCCTATTTTTGCTCTACATACCGAGTAGGCCTTTTGCCATTTGGGAGAAGAAAATACCCAGATGAACAAAGCAAGACTTTCCCTCTGAATGGTTCATTTACCTTTTCAGATGTAGCTTTCATTACCAAATAAGAGCCGAAGATATCCTGACGATCAGACCAAATTAAATCTTGTCGTGCTTACAGTCCCATTCAAAAGGCATTGAATTTTTTCTATTTGTGCTATGGGGTGGTCCCCTCAATCTTGTCGACAAGGACCGGCAAGACCTGGGTTAAGTCAGGATATGGTCTTAGAAACTACCATTACCCAATATAGTTGTGGGGTGGGGTGACCTGGCTTGCAGGTCATCAATGGACAATCGATAGACTTAACGTGACATTTCGTTTGGTCCCTCCACCACTGGGAGTTTCCTTTTCCATCAATATCCGATGCACGGTAGGAGCAAACCCAAATTCTTTGGTAATTTTCTGAGAGGGAAAAATGGCGAGGGAATCTGAAGTCAGCGGTAAATCTACCCAACGTTCCCCAGTATAGATTTGTGTGGTAAGAATATCTCTCTCACTGGCCAAACCAGTGAGAAGTTTTGAGCCGTCCACATGTCCAGCTCCAATAGTAAGCCTACCCTTTTCCGAAGGATCTATAGGGCCCTTGTCTAACAAAGCGTTCAGACGGCACAAAAGCCCGTTCATCCCCGGCATTAAGAGAGAGAGCCCAAATAAGTCTCGAAGAATTTTTCTATTCAATACCCCCTTTGCCATACCTTTGAAAGCGTCTACTTTTTGTCCAATCCTTGTCCATTTTCCAGAGGAATCGGAAAGAAGGGAAAAAATCAGTTCTAGTTCATTCGGACGAGGATATTTTAAAATTTCAATTTTTACCTTGCAAGAGGGTGGAGACCTATTAATGGGTATAGTGCTTCTAAAGATTTCCGACATCAGCTCCCAAGCTATCCTAAGTAGATGGTCTGGATAAGAAATTCTTTTTCCATTTTGAAAGAAACTTCCAGGGATAGCTTGCATTAAGTTTTGGCCCGGGACAGGAAAAACATTCATTTTTCTTGCAATGTGACCAATACTTCCTGGAGTGAACCGAAACATATCGCCTAAATCAATATTTTGAGGAACATGATTTAGGGCAAGGTTAAAGAGATTTTCCTGCCAGGACATTTGAAAGTGATGGGATTCCTCGAAACCCTGATTTTGAGGACCCAGAAACCCTTCCCAAATTTGAGAAATCCTTGGATCCTTTAGAATGACTGCTTTTACCCCCTTGTTAAATAGTTTTCCTATGGCACCAGGTTTTAAATCTTGAAAAAAAACTTCAGCAATGCTTCGGTCTGCGAGGATTGAATCATTTTTAAAGTACGAAGAAGAGGAAGGATGAGTAGTCATTAGTCTCCCTGAAAATTAGCAGAAGATCAAATTCGTATTGGGCAAAAAAAATTAGAGACCAAGGTTTTATATTAGTTAGCGGAGACTGACCCTTTATTATGTGAAGTTTCTTCGGTTAATGGGTTGAGATGCCTTTCATGCTTTGCTTTCTAACGTGCGGCATCTCATCCCACAAGCCGCGCCAAAACATGAGACTCTGAATTGTTTTCTGATAGCATAGGAAGAAAGAGGGTATTGTAAATGCCACTTATGGGTTATCTATCGGTTCATTTCCCAATTAAATGTCAAAACCGATCTATTTTGGACTAAGCAAAAGTCGGCCACTCTGTCATTAGGAAAATAAGGGGCGGCCCTAGATAATGAGCGTTATTTTAGGATGGCTGGATGCGAAAGAGCCGCCTCAGCCTTGCCAAACAGACCCGTTTGATCGAGTATTTTGTCGCTCGGACCACGGCTCGAACCGCTGGAGCATGGCCTTGCTCCGTCGCGGGTTTCCCAAAGAAACGGTTCTCCACTCTGCTGGTGGCAGTCAGGATTGCTCACAGCGCTATCAGCGATTGATGGAGAGCAACGGTCTGCACCGGAGCAGGGGGCGCCGAGCGACCTGCTACGATAAT
>DOFS01000275.1:13504-14011 GCA_003523945.1 Nitrospiraceae bacterium
TTACTTGACGCGGCGCATGACCCAATCGAGTATTTTGAGTACATCGCAATGAATTACAATCGGCGAAAAAGGCGCTCTGCGATGGGGCAGCCAATCCCGGTGCTCTGTGAGGAGGCCGCTTAACCCTGTGTCCGATGTTGTGGGGGAAGACTAAGGGTAGCATTTAATGAATTATTTATCTAGGACAGACCCAAAAATTTTATTGTTAGGCTATCGGACACCTCGTCAGTGATTGTGGAAAACAATCTACCTTGGACCATCGAAACAGATGTTGTTTGAGAAGGCCGTTTAGGCTGCATGGGGATTGGGGGGAGAGGGAAGGCCAAAAAAACTCCACACATTAAGTCTTCGAATAAGGCAACTATCTTAGTGCAGTCTCTATTCGTTAATCTCAAGTTTTTTGCATATTGAGATTATTTTTAATAAGGAGGGTGTAATATGAAGGTGAAAATACTTTTAAGCTGGATTTGTCTTGTTCTTTTCTTTGGATTAGCTCTTGCTCAGGAG
>DOFS01000069.1:0-432 GCA_003523945.1 Nitrospiraceae bacterium
CCCCCAGCATGCCACACAGGCTATTTTTTCAAACCCTGCCACTGCAAGGAGTATTGGAATGAAGAAATTCCATCTGCTGAGTCTCGTATCTCTGATCGTTTTACCGACGCTCACCTATGCAGGGTCCTATGCTCCCCTGGCCGATTTTTCCCTTGTGAACAATAACCCCCAATGCCGGCTCACTACCATGCACCAATCCTTTCTCAATAGCTGGACTCCCCCGGCCCAATTCTTTATGATCCCGCCCTATCCGAATGCCGTCCTGGCCAGTGCCATGCCCAGCGGGAATGCACAAATTCACGGACAGGCCTACCAGACCTTTCCCTCAGCGGTACTTCTTAGCCCTGATCCACCTGCGAAAATTTTGGAGTTTTACAAGAAAAGTGTCGGTGCAACCTGGTTTCAAGCAGCAGATATGGACATGCTCTATCT
>DOFS01000069.1:616-6043 GCA_003523945.1 Nitrospiraceae bacterium
CCAGGCTCCATTCCCCATATTGCCATTGATACGGAACTAAACCCCTGCGATCGAGCGATTGGACGAGGCGCACAGACTCGTATTACGGTGGTGGCTCCACCCCGGTAACCCTATTTGATTGCACATTCCCGACTGGGAATCCCTTATTCCAGGATCAACTCTCGAAATGCGAGAGGGACCCCATATACAGGATCGGTCCGATGGCGCACGACGGTCACCTGAGGACCACTTCCATCGAGAATGATGTGGTCCCCCACCTTGGGATTCTTCGCCTGCTCGATCAGATGGCCCGCTACTTTCTGCACCGTGCTTTCCACCTCTCGACCCGAGAGTCCCAGCGGTTGGAAAGTCTCGATTTCATCCAATCCAAATTTCGTTAAACCTCTGGTATGGAACCACATGCGCGCCCGCTGCACCTTCTCACGATGTTCCACCTGAATGTGATCGGTGATCCGAAAGACCTCCAAACCCCGATCAAGCCAATCCGAAGGATTGAGATACGTGCCGGTCGCCACATCATAGGTGGTTCCATCGGTGAGCAGGGTCACTCCCCTAGCTATTCTCGCCACATGAAGGACAGCATCCCGACGGTCACCGGACGTATTGGCCTGGGGGAATAGGAGCGCCAAGTGTGTCTGTTCCCACTGTAACCGACTCTGCCACTGTTCCAATATGTCAGTGGAAGGCTCAATGTTGACTTCGGCAATCCAACTGGTGTGCGCCGCCTCAAAATGATGGTGCCCGGTCGTGGCGAGAAAACGTATGCGCAGTGGCCCTCCATAGGCGTCATCGAACCAGGCGGCGACATAGCCTGGCGGAGGCGGCTCTCCATGTGTCCAGCCAACAAGAAAAGCCGGCAGTGCTTGAGAGGCCGTTTTCTTTTTTTTGATTTTTTTCATGGGGCTAACAGGAGACGAGTCTGACAGGTATCCAAGGCATTGATAATCAATGCGAGTGAGCACCGAGGCAACAATTATCGCTTAGCTTCCTCGGGTGGCCAATCCAATTCCTCTTGCCGCCCACAGAAAAAACACGTGATACGATAACGTGCCCGCCGACGGGGATTCGGCAACGAATGAAAATCGACCGGCGCCTGGTCATACGGGCAAACCGGTTCCAAATGCAGAAGGTGCTCCTCGGTAATTTCCATCAAGGACCCCTCGTCCCATGGCGGATCCACCTGTTCATCCCCCGTTATCGTGTCGTGCCAATCGCATTGTTCGCATTGCAATCCAAACGATTTCACCCGATCGGTAGGCAGGGAACGTTCTTCCACCGCCACAGAGCCAGAACAACCCGGTGCGGGACACGTCATAGATTTTTTATGCAAGGCGTGAATAAATGCCTCAGGTGCCTTTACCATTTTCATGATACCTCCCCTTCTTCACACTCGTGACGTCCTCGTTTCCATATTCAACAGACCGGCCGCATCCTGATTGACCAACCACACCAAGTGACCTGCCGAAGGGTTCACGACTTGCGCGGGATAACGCGCAGGGTCTGCAGGCCCTTCCAACACCGCCTGAAGTGCCGGGGCCTTATCCCCTCCGCCGACCAGAAAGACCACGTGTTTCGCGGCATTGAGAACCGGTGGGGTCAAGGTCACTCGATGTGTGTGCAGTTTTTCGACCCACGGAGCCGCCACTAGCTTTTGAGACTCGGCCACGGCCGAGGTGCCGGGAAACAACGACGCCGTATGCCCGTCCGGGCCCATGCCCAATAGGATCAGGTCGAACCGTGGGACCTCCCCCGATGACAATCCGAATTGCTCCCGCAAGACGGCTTCATACCGTGCGGCGGCTTCACCGGCCGGCAATTCTCCTTCGATCCGAAACACCTGATTGGAGGGGATGGGCATATGAGATAATAATGCTTCTTCGGCCATTCGGAAATTGCTCTCTTCGTGATCCGGGGGGACGGTGCGTTCGTCTCCCCAAAAAATTCGAAGATGGTTCCAGGAAACCTGAGTCCGATAGGGGTCTCCGGTCAGGAGCCGGTAGAGACCTCGAGGGGTGGAGCCACCGGCCAAAGCCACACGACATGCGCGACCAGCTTTTCGACAATCCACCACCACCTGCACCACTTCCTTGGCGGCAGCCACAAACAATTCGTCGATTGTTGGTGTAATAATAATCGTCCGGGACAATCCAGACTCCTAGGCACAAAAGGGGAGCGGGCACACTGAATAAAAAGATCCAGTCAGGAATGGTATACTCAGAACAACGACCTCCTCGTATCCGAACAGGTCGAATCGGCATAAAAGGCTTTAGCAATCGGTATAATCATAATCTTCCAGTTTTCCTTCCCTATCAAAATCTAAATTAATGTGACATTGATTCGGGGAAAAATTAAAATAGGGAAATCGTGATTCGCCTCCGGCAATTCGTGAATACATCCAACTCTCTCCTCCAAAAAAACGAGCGGACTTCGCAGTTGGCTTACCCCAGTTTTCTTCAAACCAGGCCTTGTCTTTTCCTTCAAATTGGGCGGGATCCAGGGAGGCGTCCAAATACGGATTTCCCCCACAACCGACACACAGCAATCCCAACAGTCCGATCACCAGATATTTGTGGATCACACCCGTCTCCTTCCCCAACATTGACCGAAAACACGAACAAGTTGTCGACTCTCTGAAAATTCTAGCCTTCGATCCCCTACCAGTCAAACGATCCAATCCGACTATGCGCCAAGCCTCCGTCTTCTTCAACCCAAATATTGCTAGAACCCGCATTAGATTCCCGCCCGGGTGAAGCTGTAAACACCCCCACAAGCGGAACACACAGTAGCCCCGCTCTCAAATAAAGTTCCTCTGAAACAACGGGCACGAATATTTGTGCAGGGCAGGGGCATGGATTACAATGAAGCATAGACAAGCACACAGCAACACCGGCTACCATCACCACAAAGGGGATATAAAAATGAAGCTCTATCTTGACACCGGAAACATCAAAGAAATTCGGGAAGCGGCCAGTTTTGGCCTCCTGGACGGCATCACCACCAACCCTTCGCTTGTGTCAAAGGAGGGACGTGATTTCAAAGATCTACTCCTGGAAATTTGCGAAATTGTGGATGGGCCCATCAGCGCAGAAGTCGTCAGCCTTGAAGCCGCCGCCATGGTGAAAGAAGGAAAAGAATTAGCCAAGATTCACAAGAATATTGTCGTGAAATGCCCCCTCATCCCCGAAGGGCTGAAGGCCACTAAGCAATTGTCCAGTGAAGGAGTCCGGGTTAACGTCACCTTGTGCTTCTCTCCAACTCAAGCCTTATTGGCTGCCAAGGCGGGGGCATGGTGCGTCTCGCCATTCATTGGTCGTCTTGACGATGTCAGTTCAAATGGCATGGAACTTATTCGACAAATTCTGACGATCTATGAAAATTATAATTTTACTACTCAGGTTCTCGTTGCCAGCGTTCGCAACCCGCAACATGTGGTCGAGGCGGCCCTCACCGGAGGACATATTTGTACAATGCCCTACGGCGTATTTCAGCAGCTCGTCAAACATCCGTTGACGGATAATGGTCTACAAAAATTCCTCTCGGATTGGGAAGCCAGACCCTCCACCAAGTCCTAACTCACCCACCGTGGCCGGGGAAACAGGCGATGGTCAGGAGGATCCGACAAGCTTGCGGACGGCTCTGAAGATCCCGTAAAACATCGGGCGGGTGAGAGTGCCAGTAAAGGTATTTTGCTGACTGGGATGATACGAACAGATCAAGGTCACTCCCCAGGGCAATTTATACCGGGACCCGTGGCCGAATTTCGGTCGAGGGGAAGGGATATGAAAACCCATAGCCTGGCAGGTCCGCAAATATTCATCAAAGGCGATCTTCCCGAGGGCCACAACGACCTTAACCCCTCGCAATAATCGTAATTCTTCTTGCAGATAGGGACGGCAGGCCTCGAATTCTGCCTTTGTGGGTTTATTAGCTGGTGGGGCGCAACGCACCACCGCCGCGACATAACAATTACTCAATGTGAGTCCATCTTCACGGTGAGTCGAACCCGCTTGGTTGGCAAACCCGAACACATGCAGTGCTTCATACAACCAGTCTCCACTTCGATCGCCGGTAAACACACGTCCCGTGCGATTTCCTCCATGGGCCGCTGGAGCTAACCCCACGACGAAGACCTGGGCATTGAGATCCCCGAAACCGGGAACGGGGCGTCCCCAATAGTCCCAATCCTGAAACCGTTTGACCTTTTCCCTGGCAATGGCTTGACGATAGGTCGTCAACCGATGGCAGGTCACACAGTCCACAATGGTCTGCTGAAGAAGGATCAATGATTTCATCCCTTAAAATCCTATCATAAACAGGCATCAGTCCGAATTTTGAGAAACCCGTTCAGGGCTCCCCGCCCAAGCAAGTTAGAAGCCATGTGAAATCAGCTCTTACGTTCCATTCTATATCCCAACAACCCAATTGTCTTGACATTGCTCTTCACGAGAGGCAGGCTATACGCGAGTTAGCTTCCCGACTATCCCCTTTCGCCAGGTTGACATTTTGAATAGGTTCGGGCAAGTCCGCGGTTAAATCTGGCCTTCCAAATATCAGGAATAGCATACATGCCTACTCCGCCGGATTCGACTCCCATTAGGCCATCAGGAACATCCTCCCCGTCTTCCTCTTTCCACTCTTCACTCGAACTTCGTCGTCAACAGATTCATCAACTGTTTTCCATGGTTCCGATGGCCATCCTAGCCTCTATTATAAATTGCGGTCTGGTCGGATGGATTCTCATGGATGACATCCCGCCAACCACGGTGGCGACGTGGATAGTCGGCATTGTGGGGATTAACGTTCTCTGGTCGGGTTTAGTCCTTGCGTATCGCCGGACATCGAAGCCCCTGTCACATCCAGGCAGATGGCTGGCCTGCTTTTTGGCCGGCAATGGTGCTTCCGGACTGATTTGGGGCATGGCCGGCATTGCCCTGTACCCATCTTCTGCACCAAGCCATGAAATGTTTTTAGCCCTAGTGCTGGGAGGTATGGCGGCAGGCTCAGCTGCTGTTCACGCGGCCTATTTTCCCGCTTTTTTAGCCTATAGTCTTCCTACAACCTTGCCGCTCACCTATCAATTTTTTGCACAAGGTGACCCGCCTCACCAGGCAGTGGGCATCATGAGTCTCATCTTTCTTTCTGTGATTACCGTCACTGCCTATCGAAACTTTTCCATGGTCAAAGACACCCTCAATTTGGAAAAGGAAAATTTTCAATTGATCAATCAATTGGAACAGGCTCACGTGCATGAAAAAGATCTCAATCACTCATTGAGCAAGGAAATCACAAGACGCAGAGCAACGGAACAGGAACTTCTTGAACATAAAAATCACCTTGAATCTCTGGTGGGGATTCGGACTTCGGATTTGCAAAAATCCGAAGCCCGGTATCGAATGGTTGTGGAACGGATTTCCGATGTCATTTGGG
>DOFS01000073.1 GCA_003523945.1 Nitrospiraceae bacterium
ACACTATTGAGCGAGTAGCCCAAAGTCTGGAGTGCCAGCCCGAAGACTTCCCGCTCATCGTTCAGCATACTGATTCGACCGGAGAATTTTGGATTCCACAAGGCCTCCCAGCTTGTCGGTGGTTCCGTCACCACCTCCGAGTTATACCCCATCCCAACTGTTCCCCATAGATAAGGAATGGCAAACCGGTTGGTGGGATCAAACGAAAGCTGTTGGAGGTGCGGCTCCAAATCCCGCACATGAGGAATTTTGTTAAGATCCAGCTCAGCCAGCAGGCCCAATCGTCCCATGATCCCGGCCATGAAATCAGAGGGCACGACCACGTCATACCCGGTCATGCCGGTTTGCACTTTGGCCAACAACTCTTCATTGCTACTAAAGGTATCCATGACCACACGAACCCCACGGGTCTCTTCAAATTTTGTTACCACACCCGGATCCACATAATCCGACCACGTGAAATAATAGAGGGTAGGACGCTGAGAAGATTGGGATTCCGAGGAGGTGGACGATTCCGAACATCCTCCAGCCACCAGAAGGGTCAAGAGCACGATATAGAGAGGCGTCAGGTTCCTCACATGCAGCCTTTTATAAATATGAAGATTCAGACGAGGCGGGAGTGGACCGCTGTTGAACGAACCAGGACAACCCCACGCACACCATAGAGACCACCACCATCACCGCCGACAAGGCATTAATCTCCGGGGTCATTCCTGTTCTGATCATCGAAAACACTTTGAGTGGCAATGTCGTCGAACCGGGACCGGCGACAAAAAATGTCACCACGAAATCGTCCAGGGATACGGTAAACCCTAACAGGCCCGCTCCCCAGATGGCCGGACGTAACAACGGAAGTGTAATGCGGGTGAGCACATCCCATGATGTGGCACCCAAATCACGGGCCGCGTCCTCCCAGGCAGGGTCCAGCTTACGGAGGCGGGCTCTGACAATCACGATGGTCAACGGAAGATTGAACACCATATGTCCGATGATAATGGTGCTAAATCCCAGATGGACCTGACACAAGACAAACACCATCAATAAGGCCACGCCCAATAAAATTTCCGGTATCACCAGTGGCAACAGCAGGATCATATTCACCCAGGACTTCTGCCCTCCTTGACGTGTTTCCAGACCGATGGCCGTCCCCACTCCTAAGATGAGAGCCAACCCGGTTGAGACCAATGCAATGACCACACTATTGACCGCTGCCTGGAGAATCGCGCGGTCCATCACCAGTTTTTCATACCACTGAAACGTGAACCCTTTCCACGCCACTCCCATCGTGGAGACGTTAAAGGACAGCCCGATCAGGATGACCACCGGCAGGTATAAAAACACCATGACGAGCAGGCTCACCGCGATGAAGCTATCCGGCATCCGTTTCATGACGGATCCTTACCCAGGGACGTCCGACCCAGCAGAAACCAGAGGAGAAGGACGGTTCCCATCAAACCGAAGGAGAGCGCGGATCCAAAGGGCCAGTCTCGTGCGACCAGGAATTCTTGCTGGATGAAGGTCCCTAGCATCATGTTTTGTCCACCACCCAACAGATAGGGCGTAATAAAGGCCCCGAGGGAGGGAATAAAGACCAACACCCCCCCGGCCAGAAAACCGGGCTTACTCAGAGGAAGCAGCACATGTCGAAACATCGCGCCCATGGACGCATATAAGTCAAACGCCGCGTCCTCCAATAGCGGAGAGATGCGTTCTATGGCCGCCACCAGAGGAAGCACCATAAAGGGGAGATAGCCATAGACCAATCCCACAAATACCGACACATCGGTAAACAACAAGGAAAGCGGCTCATCCAGCAATCCCAGCCTGATCAGCAGGCTATTCAGAATACCGTCCGCCCGGAAGATCAGGACCCACGCATAGGTGCGAACCAAAAAATTTGTCCAAAATGGAATCATGACCAGAGTCAGCAAGATGAGTTGCCATTGCCGGGAAGCCCTGGCCAGACAATACGCTAAGGGAAACCCCACCACGGCACAGATGACAGTCGTCATTCCCGCCAAAAGAAGGGAACGGAAAAATATCACCCCTACCAGTGGATCAAAGACACGCTGATAATTCTCCAAGGTCGCTATCCAGGAAATTCCCCCATACATTCCCCGGCTCGCCAGACTCACCCCAAAGACCAAAACCAGCGGGAGAAAAAAGAACAGACCCATAAAAAGACTTGCCGATACGAGGGACAGCTTGACAGGAAGGGCGGAAGATGATTCAGAACGACTGGTCAACATGGTGCAGTATGAGCGGGCAACACCAATCCCTCGTGTGCCCACCATTGCACGTAGACCGGCTGGCCAACCACCAATGGACTGGCCTGCGCTTCGGCAATCGGCACACGGGCCATCCAGATCGCCTCATCCCGAAGCCGGACATGGTATACCACTTCATTACCGGTAAAGAGGACTTGGTGCACAATTGCCTGCAGCCTATTGTCATACCCGTTGGCGGACATGTCAGGGGACACATGTACGCGCTCCGGGCGAACCATGACCGTCACACCCCCCTGCGGCGAATCACGCGGGGAACACGTGGCCATGACCGGTGGCAAAACGTCATGTTCAACCCGACACAAGGTACCTTCACAGCGGGCAATGGTACCGGACAATACATTGGAAAGACCAATAAACCGAGCGACTGTCGACGACGCAGGGTGATCATAAATCTCTTGAGGTGTCCCCACTTGCAACAGCTTCCCCCTGTCCATGACCGCAATTCGATCCGACAGCATCATGGCTTCGTCCTGCTGATGAGTGACACAAATAAATGTGGCCTTCACCTCACGCTGCAACCGTTTGAGTTCTCCCTGCATCTCCTGGCGAAGCTGCTGGTCCAAGGCGGCCAAGGGCTCATCCAACAGCAGGACGACTGGACGATTTATTAAGGCCCGTGCAAGGGCGACCCGTTGTTGCTCCCCTCCGGACAGTTGTCCAGGCAGTCGTGTTTCTTTTCCTTCTAGGCGAACCAGAGCCAACATATGACGCACGGACTTTTGAATGTTGGCTTGATGCTCTCCCTTCATTTTTAAGCCGAAGGCCACATTCTCATATACACTCAGATGCGGGAAGAGCGCATAGTGCTGAAACACCATATTCACCGGTCGCTCATGTGGAGGATCCGAATTGACAACACGTTGCTGAATAAGAATGTCCCCTTGATCCGGACGATCTAAACCGGCAATTAATCGAAGGATCGTGGTTTTTCCCGACCCACTCGGCCCCAATATAGAAAAAAATTCTCCGTTCTGAATAGACAATGACACATGATCCACTGCCCTCACGGAACCATGGGTTTTAATCACCTTATCGAGTCCTACGCTTTCATGCACGAAACGAAATCCCTTCCTGAAGGGGATTGAAAAAGTCACCAGGGTGACGATTCTAGGAAGGGATGAAAAAGGAAGTCAATGAAGGGGGAAAGAGCCCGGCATACTCAAGGGAAACGGAGGGAGGTGAGTGGGGGGAGAGAAGGCTATGACAGGGCTATGAAAGGCCTCAAATGCCGCTTAGGCATTTGCGACGCTCATCCGCTTTAAAAAGTGCAAGACCGCCTCTTGAACCGTCCGGATGGGATCATGGGGTATAAGAGTTAATGCCTCTAGCGCTAGACATTGGTCGGACAATCCCATGATTTTCTTTTCCGGTTGAAGGGCGCATTCAAGGGAGTGTCCGGATCCTGATAAAAGAGAAGATTGCGACTGTATCCTTCAACGGTGTGTTGCCTTTATGGATAGACAGACGGCAACTCCTTTCAGGACGGACCCCTCTTCGCGCCCAAACTAGGTAGGGCCGTAGATTCCAACTGACGATTTTCAAAGGCCACCACGTCATCAACTGAATCATAAATGGGTACAATCTTCGGAAAATTGACAAACGCTAACATTTCACGAACTGCAGGCTTTGGATTCACCATACTGAGTCGAATCTGTTTCCGATTAAGATGATGATAGGTGAGAAACAATTTCCCTAATGCACGACTATCAAGACTGGCCAGGGCTTCCAAATTCAGAATGATATGTTTTCCCCGAACTTCTTGCACTTGAAAGACCGCCGCCTCTAAGGCAGGCTCTGCATACCCATCAAAACATGTCCCGAAGGTAATGACATGCATATTCTCAATGGGAGTTGGTTGGGTTTCAATCATAGACGTCACGGCTCAATTCTTTTTATTTCGGTTTTGCTCCCATGCCACTTAAGATCAATCCAACTCTGGTGCTGGGGGATCAGGCAACTGACCGGACTTCCGGCTTTTCCTGAGTAATCGGAATAATGTTAGCTAAACTCGCCAGATGCAAAAGTCCCTCCACGGAAGGCTTTGGATTGATCACCGTCAAGGCCACCCCTTTCCGCCGAAGCGAATGATAGAGCAACAACAATCTTCCAATGCCTGCACTATCCATTGAGGATACTCGTGAAAAATCCATGACGACGCGATTGCAGGGTCGGCCTTCTCCCGCCGCCAAAGCGGTTTCCACCGGAACCCGTCCGGATTTATCGAACCGGCCAGAAAGTAGCAGAATTCTTGTTTCGTTCTCCCATCGTGCTCTTACCAACATTACCGTATTCCTCCTTCATCATCCCTGACACATTTTGCCTTTGAATGGCAATTGCTTGGCTGTTCTATAGAGATCAGCAACACATGTGCCACGCTTTTTACTCAGGATATTCCGACATCCCCGTTCCTCATATACAAAATTTCTTCGAAAACACGGGGATACCGGAAAGCGTCGGACACTGGATTCTTGTCCTGCTCGTATAGGGGGCCATGCAGACCTTACCCAATGGGTAAAAACGTTCTATGGGTCCGAACGGCCCGGACAGTTTCCAGAACCCCAAAACCTGCAACATAAACGAGAAAAAAGCGGAATAATTTGGAGGACACCACAGAAGAAGTAGTTGGTGCCGGAGACCGGGGTCGAACCGGTACGAGCTGGTAAGCCCGAGGGATTTTAAGTCCTATTCCTGCGCTTGCGTAAGACTTTGATTGAATATCAAAAAACCATTGTCGTTATTGACGATTCTATTTTTTTGTCTTTCTTTTTTCTTGTCTCTCTCTATCTCGTTTTTGCCTCTTTTGGCTGTCTTTTTAACACCTATTTAACATGAGGGTATTTACGCAAGAGAGCATTACCGATCTTTGACGTTTTTACCTTACACAGAATCTACGGTGTTCCAATCCTCAGAGATTGATCAACGACAGGTAGTACTTTTCATACTAGGTTTTCACATCCCGATGTCTGCAATATATTATAACCCTACTCCTGAACCTCTTCAATCAGAATGAACCTTTCTCTGCGTTCTGAAGAATTGAACCAGCGCAATTTATAGGAGCAAACCACTCTGAAGAACATCAGAAACCTACCCATTTTACAAAACCGTTGATCTATCCACGAACCTTTTCTCCCACATTCAGTGCTCTCCCTGTTGCCCACGTCGTACATAAGCATCATCTGCGATAAAAAGAGTCACTGAATAGAGCACTTCTTAGAGCAGTGGTTTTGTAAACCACCCCTCCCCTGTTTTTACAACCCTAGGCTTCCCTTCACCAATCACCGAAATTCCTTGTCATTATTGAGGAAAACCTCGTTCACTCGCTCCTATTTAATCCGATCATACATGGTCGAGTTTGGCCTATTCCGACAGTACCGTGGGCATTTGGTGAACTCGTACCACTTTTCGAGTATAGCTTGTGGGAAGAAACACCTTTTGTGTATTAACGTCTCCAGGGATTGGTTGGGCTCATGCCGATATCTTGGATAAGGAGCCCTTAGATAAGAATGGAGTTCGCTTTCATGGCCATAGTGCCCTCTATACCCCCTAAGTTTTATTAATTATTATCTTATGGGCACCTCTAAAAACCCTAGGTTTTGTCTGAGTTCCCTGCTTTTGCTTGGAGCCACGGTTTTCCACGGCCTCTGGAAATGAAAAGGAGTGGCATTGCCGTGGGTCAAGGAGGTCTTCATCTCACCGGCTACCCCCTAGGTTAAGCCACTTGGGCTTTCCGTGGCGCGGAGAGGAGTAGAAACCGTTGGAAGTTATACGTGAGATTC
>DOFS01000524.1 GCA_003523945.1 Nitrospiraceae bacterium
TCCTTTTATGACACGAGGCCCGGCTCATTCCTTCTTCGATTACGCCACTTTTCTCTTTTGGTGGAGGAAGCCGGGTTTTTGGGCAGTATCCTCTTTGTAGGAGGCCCATATGGCGGCTCCCCACATCAGAAACATGAGCGTAAGCATTGCGATGATGGCCTCACCTAACATGCTATTCCTCCTTTCGCTTAAGGTGAAAATTTAAGAATTTCCCCTTTCCTCACCTGGTATGTCATCCCGGTTTTCAATCATTTCTCACCACATACCCGCCTACGAAAAGTTTTACTTTCACCTCCAATGAGGCAATTCATTAATTCTGTGTTAATCATGAGACACTCTCATGGTGGGGCGGTGAAGGAGAATGATCTCCTGATGTACTGGAAGTTGCTTCAAAATCAGAGGTATTCTCCAGAGCCCCCTTTTCAACTTGAGTCAGCCTTGTGGCCTCCGTACGATGCCAGGCCACAATTTTCCGAATGTTTGAAATCTTCTTTTCGGAGGTTCCAATTAATAATTTCAGCCCGTTCCGTCGAAACCCCTTCGTGTCCAGATAAGGCTTCTCATTATATCTGGCAACATCCTGCTTCAATTCTGAAACCTGAGCCTCTAAGCGCTCTATTTCCTTTTCGAGATTTTGAGCTTTGGTCAGGTGATCTTCGGCAGTCTTTGCCGTATTGAAATGTAAACCGATAGAGTCAGGATTCATGGGTGAAATCGCGGTATTCGCATTAGATGCCCCAACCCATCCAAATAAAAAGCAAAAGATTGTTACGACTACTATCATGCGGTATTTCATGGTTCACCTCCCTTGCTTGAATGGAGCAGGTATATACTCAAGTTAATGGGCCAATGCCCGGTTGCCTTTCTTCATGATTGTGACTGTGATTGTAGTATTTCTTTCCCTAATTCAAGATAAGCCCTGAAAGTCATATAGGCAAATTGAAAAAACTTTCAATCAGAATTGAAAAAATCAATCCATGCTTCGCATACATGGCCGTTTAAGTATTTCGGCAATATCAGGCCTCCCCTTTTTGGAATTACCGAAAAGGAATTAAAGGAGACAGTCAGATCTCTGACGAGAGTGGAGGATTTTTGGGTGGGGACAAACCTAAAGATGTAATCATGCCATAATGCCCGTTGATGCCGGAAAAGGAATGCCAGGGGGACCCTGTTTGCGATTTCCGGCAGTTGGCGTTGTTTGGCCAACCGCCGGGGCACAAGCTGAACCAGGGGAGAAAAACCTTACGTTATGGCAATTTTTCGTACAGCCGGTTTTGCGGCGGGATCTTTCGCGATAGTGATGGTCAAGACGCCATTCTTGAATTTTGCCTCAACGTTATTTTCATCCGCATCCGTTGGAAGAGACAGCATCCGTTGAAACGAGCCGTACGAACGTTCGACCCGATGAAAATGTTTATTCCTGTCTTCTTGTTCAGACCGCTTTTCGCCTTGAATCATCAAGGTGCCATCCGCGAGCGTCAGGTGAATGTCCTTCTCAGCAACGCCTGGCACCTCCAACGTAATGGTGTACTCCTTTTCTCCTTCCCCAATATCCACCTGAGGTAGTATCAAACCACTTCCCCGACCTCCGTTTTCCCTTCCTCCCGCCCATAGAGGGAATTCTTGGAAGACGTTGTCAAACAGTTGATCAAGGTCACGATGGAACCGAGCCAGTGGATGGTCAAGAGACCTGGATACGTGTTGACCTCGCGCTGATTGAGATTGTTCTTCTTCTTTTTTGAACCAATTCCAGGGAGTAAGAAGATTTTTGAGTTCCATGATGTAGTCCTCCTTTTGTCTGAATAATTTGAATGAAAAGAAGGGATTCCATGACCTCTGCCCCGTTTGTGGGAATCCAGTAATAAATGATCGGCCATGTTTTCGTTCTTCACTAACACCATCCTTTATATAATAGAGCTAATTCATCTTTTGACAAAGTCAAGCCGGCTGAGCGAAGAGAGGAGGCTACCAGTCCCACCAAGCCGGTTGAGGGGTAGGCCGGGCCGGTTCTACCCTCTTGACATTTTTGGTCCTGAAATTATTTGAAAAGCAGCAGAAAAAATGATTCAAAATTTACTCTGAATAATGAGAGGAGGTGAATGCTATGGGTGCCATTGTTGAAGGCGTGATCGCCATCATGGGATTAACGGCGGGTGTGATAGTAGCCCTTACGGCTCTTTTTGTTGGAGATGCTCCAAGTTCAACGGAGTTGGACGGGTCCTATCAAAACTCCCGTATCATTCGCCATGGTGATGAGCGGGTAGCTGCGTGACATCGAGTTTCCGAGGCCCGTTGATGAACGGGCCTTTGTTGACTTCATATTTCCTCGCTCCTGTTCCTGCTTGGGCCAAGAGAGAAAGGAGGATTTCAGTATGAAAAGAATTTTGGTCGTTGCAATAGCGGTTATCAATCTGTTGCTGATTGGGTCACTGGCGTTGGGAAATCCAGGCTTACTCCCGAAGCATCCGGGCTATCCCATGGGTAATTTTAAAGACCCTGTCTTAGGCGTGTCGACGGCGAATGATCCAGGAGAAACCCAACCATCACCGCAAGAGGCCTTGAAACAAGCGGCAGCGTTTCATGATGCTCATGCCATCAACCCCATGAATGAGATTCGACCAAATGTGGTGTATGATGAGCCGAACATGATGACGTCTGTATCTACTACGAACCAAAAGAGTGATGGGAACGAAAAGAAGTAGAAGTTATTTGAAACATCAGGATTAACCAGGCAATCACCAACTTGGTGCCAGGAACAGGGGAAATTATTCATAGAGGGGATTCTTTGATCCCCTCTTTTTTTCTGGGCTTACCCAAGAAATTCTTCACGGATGGCGAGCCTGACCATTTGCAAGCACAAGCAATAGATGAAATGACCTGCTGCTGATGATGGCGGGATGATTGCCAGTGGGGGATTTTTCATATGGCTTTCCCTTCCCGATTGGGTAGGATGGCAAAAAATCAAGATCGGGACAAACACGGAATACATCATCCGGTGTCTGTAACAGGAAAAGTCGGAGGGTTTCCTGTTACAGGGAAAGAAAGGCCCGCCGAATGGCCACCAGAAAGTCATTAATGCGTGGCAGATCGCTTGTATTCCGGCATTTAGCAAGTAATTGCTGTGCCTGCTCGGTGAGTTCTTCCCCCCAATTCATTACGTCTCCTAAACGGTACTTCCCATTTTTAATGTGAGTCAGGCGTTCCCCTGCCGGCGTGTCTGCAATGCGGATGTGAAAATTCCCTGCTTTGAGCAATTCACAGAGGTTGTAGAGAACCCGGATATAGGCTGCGGCATACTTGGCGGGACGGCCATCTTTTTTATCCAGCAATTTGGTGCGTTGGTTGTTGGCATAGTTGGTAAAGGCTTCAAAGGCTTTGTGTGGCGACCATAATGCCGGCAAAAGCTGGCGCAGTTGTTCTCCCCATGGATCGGCCGTGATGACGGGGGCCAGCAACGTCTCAAGAATAAGCGGATGGCCCTGTGTCCCCAGTAGAAGAAATTGTCCGATCTCCCAGGCTGTTTCATCACCATCGCCTTTAGTCCACCGCGAACCGGGATATTTAAATCCCAACTGAAACAATTCCTCAGTCGGGATAACATACACCCGGCGGTAATCCCGGTCGCTTTGCTCGGAAGCCAGCCCATGGGCATGGGACCCCACGAGAACGTTGAGGATCGTATGCGTCCGATCGTTCGGCTGAGTATGCATGCCCATTATTATCCAATCTCCACAATTAAGGATGCGTGAAACCAAAGACGACCAGAATGACACTGCCGGTTGCCAGAATGGCGAGCATTCCGGGCGCCACATATCTCATGAGCGGTTTTCCTCCAAACCAGCCTGCCATTAAAATTTTCACAATCGTATTTGTCATAGCCGCGAGGGTGATGGCTGTGGCGGCTGTCCAGGCCAGCAGTCCATCCTGGTGTAATCGAACGATTGACAGCATGATGGCATCGACGTCGGTGGTGCCGGCCAACAGACTGGACGCATATAACCCTTGATCGCCCAGGTAGGTTTGGGCGGCCTTCGAGATGAACAGGACTCCGGCATACAATACACCAAATCCCAGGGCCGGACGTAATTCAAATGGATTGCGATGGGAGATGTCCGGCCCATCCGCCGGTGTGCGTTGCGCTTGGCCATATAAGATGAAACTCATGATATACCCGCAGAGAGCCATGCCCCCCAACGGCGCAAGAAGCATCAGGAACAGATCCGGTTGCAGGAGGCTCACGATGACCAGCATCCTGGCAAACATGGTGCTGGATGCCCCAAGAATAGCCAATGCTCCCGGCAGGGCCAGACGGGGGTGTTCCCCCGTTTGAGTGGCCATGCTGATGGTCACGGCAGTGGAGGAGACGAAACCTCCCACGATGCCCGTCGTGGCCAGGCCTTTATTGGATCCGATGATGCGGGTGCAGAGATATCCCAAAAAACTGACCCCCGCAATGAGCACGACCATGATGCCGGTATGGAAAGGGTTAAGAACATCCAGAGGCCCGAAGGTGCGGTTGGGAAGGAGAGGCAGGACGACGAGGGCTAAAATGACAAATTTGGCAGTCGCGTAGATATCCGCATCGGATACCTGTTGCACAACATGATGCAGTCGTTCTTTTAACGACAACAAGGCCATGACGACCCCCGCACTTCCGACGATGAGGAGATACCGGTGGGGAGCATCAAGCGGGAGGGCAGGGAGTAGTGCGAGAACTCCCAGGAGAAATGTGATCAAGGCTGCGAGTGGAGTAATGATCCCCGGTGGATCCTTTCGACCCCATTCCTTGTCATATGCCACAGCCAGGAGGGCTCCAATGATCAGGAGTGAAGCAATAATGGGCCACACGCCAAGGACTTGGGAGATAAACGCCGACATGGCTCCGGCAAGGGCAATTAAGGGGAAGGTCCGTACGCCGCCGATCCCGATTTTGCGCTCTGCGCCCAGATCCTGTTGACGTTCCAAGCCGATCAGGGCCCCTGCAGCGAGGGCTACCAGAAAACCGAGAAAGGATTCTTCGATGGTCATCATGGTCAGGTCGTATTGAAACAGGCAGTTAAGGGACAAAAAATGAGAACCATTCATCTATCGGCTGTTCACCCAATACTCCCCCAATATGACGTGAGAAGCAAGAACCAGGCTCATAGAACAGGCCTGGGCGATCATGAAAATGGATCTCGAAAAATTGTCCGACACCGGCGAACCCTTTCCCCGCCGGAATAGGATTATTTCTAATTGGCATTCACGGAAAATAAAAAAATAAGAAAACGCAGATCCTAGTGCCTGGTCGGATGGAAGAATAAGGTTTGTTTTTATAACCTTTCAAGGTATTCTGAGATCCTGTTCATCCACAGACATGGAATGTCCGAGGAAGATGGAAGTCTCACAACATCCCAAGCAGTTTTTCTCTATAAGTTGCTCTGGGAAATGCATGACCTGCTTTCTGACACGATAATGTCCAAGGTTCCATACATGAACACCACACCTCTTGGGGCACTGGCAGGCAAGGCGCACTTAGCATGTGTGGTGGTCTGTTGTGTTTTGGTTTCGATTTTTTCGAATGATGTGGTTGCGCAAGATACGCCCATCTTTACCCACCGGGAAATCTTTCATCCCGTCTATGCTGAACACGGAATGGTCGTCAGTCAGGAGGCCATGGCAACCCGAGTAGGTGTGGACATTTTGAAAGCCGGGGGTAATGCGATTGATGCCGCGGTGGGAGTCGGATTTACGCTGGCTGTCACGCTTCCCCAGGCGGGGAATCTCGGGGGCGGCGGGTTTATGCTGATCTATAAAGCCGAGAAAGGTGCCGCTCTGGCCCTCGACTACCGCGAAGTCGCTCCTGCCGCCTCATTACCGCAGATGTTTCTGGATGAGGCAGACAGGGTCGATCAGTCACGCCTTCGCTATAGCCATCAATCTGTCGGCGTTCCCGGCACGGTCGCCGGGTTGGTGGAAGCGCTTGAAACACACGGCACCTTGTCTCTTCAGGCCGTGCTGGCTCCGGCAATCCGGCTCGCCCGGGAAGGAACCATCGTCTCCCCTGAGTTGGCCATGGCGATCCAGGAACATGCGACACACCTTTCTCAGTGGCCTTCCACGCGACGCATTTTTTTTCGACCGGATGGGACGACGTTCCGGCCGGGGGATCGATTGATCCAGGACGATCTGGCCCGGTCGCTTCAACAGATTTCCGAGCAGGGGCCTGTTGCCTTTTATGGCGGTCCTATCGCAGAGCGTATGAGCGCGGAAATGCGTGCGCATGGAGGGTTGATTACGAAGGAAGATTTGGGTCGGTATCGTCCGGTCTGGCGGAAACCGGTGCGGGGCACATATCGCGGGTACGACATCGCCTCGATGCCCCCTCCCAGTTCCGGTGGGGTTCATCTTATACAAATGCTGAATATTCTGGAACATGAGCCGCTAAAGATTTTGGGCCACAATAGTGCCAGGACTATTCACTGGCTGGTTGAGAGCATGAAGCTTGCCTATGCGGACCGGAGTCGATGGCTGGGCGATCCTGAATTTGTTGCAGTCCCCGTGGAAGGCCTGATCTCCAAGGCCTATGCGAAATATTTACATGCCGCCATTGATCCCCAGAAGGCCCGTCAGTCATCGAGTATCCTGCCATCCAACCCCCTGCCCTATGAAGGGAGGGACACCACACACTTTTCGGTCATGGATCAAGACGGCAATGTGGTCTCGAACACCTATACCATTAATTTCAGCTTTGGCAGCGGCATAGTGGCCGAGGGAACCGGAATTCTGTTGAACAATGAAATGGATGATTTCGTGGCGAAATCCGGGACGCCCAATGCCTACGGCCTGATGGGATCGGGGGCCAATGCGATTGCACCGGGAAAGCGTCCTCTTTCCTCGATGACCCCGACCCTGGTTCTGCACAAAGGAAAACCGTTCCTGGCCACAGGAAGCCCGGGCGGAAGTCATATCATCACCACGACCCTTCAAATAATTTTGAATGTGATTGATCATGACATGAACCTGGCCTCTGCCACCGCCTCCCCCCGTGTCCATCATCAATGGATGCCAGAGGAGGTGCGACTGGAACGCGGATTCAGTCCGGACACGCTCGCTGTTCTTGAAAAATTGGGTCATAAAATCACGGTGCAAGAAACCATGGGCGGAGCCCAAAGTATTCTCAAGGGGACGCAGGGGTTCTATGGGGCGTCCGACCCTCGCAAACCGGACTCTCTGGCCGCCGGGTATTAAGCTGACAATGTCAATTTGAGGGGAGTACAGTATTTCATCTCAATCACCCTCAACCCAGGAGGTGGTTATGCTTGTACGTGAAGTCATGTCGACAGGAGTGCTGACGGCGTTTCCTATGGACTCGGTTCGAACGGTTGTTATCAAAATGTTGAGTCGGCATTGCGGGGCGATCCCCGTCATTGATCAACAACACAATCTGGTCGGGTTGGTGGCTCTTCGAGACGTGATATTACCACTGTTCCCGAATTTCGGTGACTATATCCATGACAGTGTGCACAGCCGGGACTTCACCGAGATGGAGGAAGGGTATCCGGAAGTCCTCAAAAAAAGGGTTGAAGAGGTGATGAGCCGGAATCCTTTGACCGTCTCGCCCTCCACGCCGATATTAGAGGCCGCCTCCTATATGGGTGTGAAGAATTTCAGGAGAATTCCCGTCGCGGAAAACGGAAAACTGATGGGGATGGTCAGCATCGGCGATATCAATCGCGGACTGTTTTTCGAGCGAGGGTGCTAGGCCTTTACATCACATGGAGGACTCCCGCGCCCTGGATGGTTCCGGCCTTTAATTGTTGAAGTGCCAGATTGGCTTCCTCTAATTGAAAGGGAACCGTGTGGGTGCGAATGGGAATGGCGGCGGCCTCCTTCAAAAGGTCCAATCCATCCTGGCGGGTGTTGGCGGTGACGCTTTGGAGCGTCCGTTCCTGAAACAGGTCGAGTGTATAATCCAAGGATGGAATGGGCGTCATGTAAATGCCGGCTAAGGCAAGGGTGCCGCCTTTTTCCAATGCCCGAAGGGCCG
>DOFS01000530.1:0-492 GCA_003523945.1 Nitrospiraceae bacterium
CCAATTCAGACGGACGTTTAAAAAATCCAATGAACGCGGTTTTTTCTTACCCCTATACCAAAAAGGTCGACCATGCCAATCTGGGTTGATGCCGATGCCTGCCCCAAGGTGATTAAAGAAATATTATTTCGCGCCGCAGACCGGACGGCGGTGCAGGTAACACTTATCGCCAATCGCCTGCTGTATACCCCACCCTCTCCATATATTTCGGCCATCCAAGTCGCCGATGGTTTTGATGTGGCGGATTCCGAAATCGTCAAACGAATTGGGGCCGGCGATCTGGTGATCACCGCCGACATTCCGCTTGCCGCCGAGGTGATTGCGAAGGGTGGGCATGCGCTTGATCCGCGAGGGGAGATGCATTCAGCCGATACGATTCAAGCCCGTCTCATGATGAGAGATTTCATGGAGACGCTCCGGGCCAGCGGTATCGAGACCGGGGGACCGTCGGCCCTGAGTCAACGGGACCGGCAATTATTTGCCAAACACCTT
>DOFS01000530.1:722-5757 GCA_003523945.1 Nitrospiraceae bacterium
ACACCTTTTTCATTTGCCTCTTATCTGCGTGGAATGAACCAGGCCCTTTTGACCTTTTCCGATAAATCTTACTTCTTTAACGTATCCGAACATTTTGGGGAGGACTCGGTGGCGTAACAGACATGGGTGTTATGAGTCTCCCGGAAAGCTGAACGAACGCTCTAGCTTCTGCGTTAACTGTGTTACGACCCACGGTGATGATCACCGTGCTATTCGGGTCGGCATAAAGCAGGACTTGTTGACTGCCAAATATTCTAGCGGGGTAAGAAGGGTCTGAAAACGGGGAAGTACCACTTGGAACGATCGGGTAAATTCCTTGTAAGGAGTTGGTATGGACTTGAAGAGCAATAAAAAGAATCTGGCCGGGTTGCGCAAAGGCATTGATCCCAACGAACTCAATAATAAACAGCTTGTCTGAGGGCAACACCGGAAGATGAAAATCCTTAATACTCTCTCCATCGTCAAGATTAATGACTCCGCCCGCAGAAAACGTTTCTCCATCCATCATCACCTCCTGGTTGTTATGATTTCTTCCTTCCAAATTAGACAGTACAATGGAATCGTTCTAGGAGCAATCCAAACAATCTGTCCTTTACCCGAACCCTGAGTAACAAGACCTAACGCACAGTAATTCTTCCAAACGCTGTTTCTGAGAGACACATCAGGCATCACACCTCTCTATAAAATTTAATCCCGGGCAGACTTGGGAGGGTCAGATTCGTGCAGCACAAAGGGTGGATCAGGAGGCGAAACAATCACTTCCAGGCGAGAAAAAATGGGGCATCCCGAATCCCTGGAATCTCATTACATTCCCTGTAGAATTTCCCAAACACGTGCGAGAAGCCAGATAATCCCCGCCACCGTCCCTACGACGACGAAAGCAATTCCTAACAATAGGCTCACCACGAAAACCCAATCCCCTACGGTTGAGGTACGACGGTCCCCAACCGCATATCGCTCCAACAAATCGAGGTTTCTCACATTACTTTTGAACCAGACAGAAAACAGGTCACCGAGAATGGGAATGGCACCAACCATGCCATTTATCGCAATATTCAGACTCATGCGGATTAAGACAATTTTGGGAAGTTGCGATTGAGCAGCCACAACAAGGATGAATGCTCCAGCGAAGCTCACGATGGCATCACCCACATATGGGATCAGACCGATGATGGGATCCAAACCAATCCGGATTGAGGTCCCCGGAATCGCATAGCGCCGGTCCAGCAGGTCCGCTAGAAACTTGGCAATCTCAAATTTTTGGAAATGTCGCACGAAAGGATTGTCGCAACTTTCATTCTGGTATTGCATTGACTGGCATTTTGATCTTGACTATTCAGAGTGATGCTTTCAGCCAATAGTTTTACCAAACACGTACGGTAGCCCCAGAAAATAAAGAGAAGGGGGCTGGCATTTCTGAGGGGTCAGCCCCCGTTCATGTTTCATCGTCTTGCCTATAATACCTGTTTCTACTATTCCTGACTCTATTCCTCCTTGTGTTCCTGGTCAAATTAAGAAAACATTTTTTTCACCAGTGGCCAGTCCTGTAACTTTGTTAAAGTCTTAGGAGACCGGCCAAGTTCGTTCCTATTGAATTTCCCAATCCGGAGAGGTGGTTCCTGGAGAACCTGTTAAGCCAACGGTCACCCCATTCATCAGCCACACCTCGACCTCACCGGTATCGGTGTTAAACCAGGTAATATCCACCTTCCCGCTACCATCCCGGTCACTGACCTGGGCAATCTCCCATTCCAAGGCCTTGCCGGCCAGGGAACCCGTGGTCCCAATCATGAGTCCATTCATCAGCCAGAACGCCACCCCACCGCTTCCGGTATTGCGCCAGATCAAATCAGCTGTCCCATTACCATCAACATCCCCTACCCCGGCCACCTCAAAGGCCGGAATAGCACTGCCTGGAACTCCGATCGAGATGACGGTGAGCCCGTTCATTAACCATACGGCCACCGCCCCACTATTACTATTCCGCCAGATGATATCCGCCTTGCGATCGGCATTCACATCGCCCAATCCGACAATCTTCCACTCACCCGGGACACTGCCGAGGGACTTGAATGAAGCAATGGTCGCCCCATTCATCAACCACACGACGACCACCTTACTGGTGGTATTCCGCCAAATGAAATCTGCCGTGCCATTCCCATCCACATCCCCAACTTGCTCAAGCACCCAATCGGTGGGGACGGTGCCCGGGAAACCCACCGATGTGATGGTATGCCCATCCATTACCCACACGGCCACCGTGCCACTGATACTATTGCGCCAAATCACATCAGCCTTGCCATCGGCATTCACATCGCCAATTCCGGTAATCACCCAAGCCGCAGGGACGCCGCCCGGAAAACTTGGGGAAGCAATTGTCGTCCCATCCATCAACCAAATGGCCGTCGTCCCATTACTGGTATTACGCCAGACGATGTCAGCCTTGCCATCACCATCTATATCAAAGTCCGCCGTGCGATTATGAATAAAAATATCCCGAATTCCATTCGTATCAACCGGAACAAGATTGGTTGAATCGGAGAAAAATCCCACAATCCGGCCATCCTGACTGATGGCAGGATTACAACTAAAGTCATTGCCTTGCCCCCCACCCGTCGTCACACTCATCCTGGTGGTGGTGTTGGTCTGACGATCATGCACAAACACATCACCTTCTCCATTCGTATCGTCAGCGGCGAGATTCGTGGAAAAAGAAAGAAATGCCACAAATCGTCCATCCCCGCTAATGGTCCCCTCTGAACTCTCTCCACCCCCTTGAAGACCACCACTTGCCACACTCACGCGCGTGGTCGTGGTCGTCTGACGGTCATGGACAAACACATCACCCACTCCATTGGTATCGCCAGCGACGAGATTTGTCGCATCAGACTGAAATGTCACGTAGCGACCATCCGCACTCAATTCCGCATCCTCACTCGCACCATTCACCTGGCCCCCGCCTGTGGCCACACTCACGCGTATGGTCGCCCCTGTCTGCCGATCATGAACAAACAGATCTCGAACACCATTGGTATCGCCTGGCACCAGGTTGGTCGCATCGGATTCAAACGCCACCAACCGACCATTCTCACTAAGAAACCCCGCTCGACTGGTATTATTTCCCTGGATTGCACCTGTGGCCACACTCACGCGCGTGGTCGCCCCTGTTTGCCGATCGTGAACGAATACATCCAAGACTCCATTGGTATCGCCCGGCACCAGGTTGGTCGCAAAGGAATGGAATGTCACAAATCTACCATCGGCACTAAGGGCTGGAGAAAAACTATTGTTATTGGACTGCCCTCCGCCCGTCGCCACACTGACCCGGCTCGTCGTGCCCGTCTGCCGATCATGGACGAACACATCAATGGTGCCATTTGTATCACCCGGAACCAGGTTTGTGGCAGCCGACCGAAATGCCACATAACGCCCATTGGCACTTAAGGCGGGCTCAAGACTCTCCCCATTGGCCTGCCCTCCCCCCGTCGCCACACTCACGCGCGTGGTTTGTCTCGTGTGCCGATCGTATACGAACACGTCCCGTACCCCATTGGTATCACCCGGCACCAGGTTGGTCGCCCGGGAATAAAAGGTGACAAGTCTGCCATTTTCATTCAGATCAGGTTGGAAACTGTCGTTATTGGCCTGTATGTTTCCTGTGCTGACGCTAACTCTGGCCGTCTCCGCCCCATAGGCAAAAGGTCCAATGAGTATGAGCGTAAAAAAGATCGTGCCTTGGGTGACCATTCGGTTGAAAATTTTCATGCGTATTCCTCCAGAGTTTCCGAATAAAGAGTAAAGATTGCGCCAGTCATAAAAATATTTTTTGCCCCCGCATTTGGCGAAGGAAAAATACGGTATCGGGAGAGACGTTTTTGGAATGATCCGCACCAGGTTCGATAAAAAGAAAGAGTCAGCCTTATCAAATCCCGCGACAATTTCAGGGTTTTGACTCGTGCATCCCATCAAAGGGCCATAAATCTCAAAATTTTTTAGGGAAACCCTACATCAACGGCCAAATAACTTCCACCTTCATCGCATTTACCTTTAGACCAGGTTACCCTTCTTCCAACAACACGAAGCTGAAATACAGGTAAATAACCTAGGTGGAGATGCCAAGGGCTATTGAAATGGTTTCACACCTTAAAAGGCCTTGCCCGAAATGTGGGACAAGGTGTTTTCAAAAAGGTCCTCCGAGCACATCTTCAGCCACATTGGATCAAACATTGAGGGGAGACAGAAGCATGAACAAGAAACGGGAAGACTGCGGACAGGACTCTCAAATACGCCTCGAGAAAAGCCAGGAGACAGGACTTTTGACTTTTCTGTCACTCGCGACGTACAAGAGTACGATATCGTCTGAATTCGCTTAGAAAAGGAGTCGCATATGCAGTGTCCGTGTCAGAGTGGAAAGGCGTTTACGCAATGCTGTGAGCCGATCATCACAGGAGCGAAGCAGGCGGAGACTGCGGAGCAACTCATGCGGGCCCGGTATTCCGCCTATACCCAAGTCCAGATGGACTTTATCGAAAAGACCCATGACCCCAAAACCAAAAACGACATCGACCTCGAGGCCAATCGCAAATGGGCAGAGACCACCAAATGGATCGGGTTAGAGATTCTGGATACGAAACGAGGCGGAATGGACGATGAAGCGGGCCTCGTCGAATTCAAGGCCACCTTTGAGACAGAAGAAGGCCCTCAAATTCATCATGAGCTGAGTGAATTTCGGAAACATGAAGGAACCTGGTATTTCTCCGACGGCAAAAGTCCTGGAGTTCAAACGGTCGTTCGCAGTGAACCCAAGATCGGACGCAATGATCCGTGCACCTGCGGCAGCGGCAAAAAGTATAAAAAATGCTGTGGAAACGTCTGAATCAGGATAGGATTCTATCTCACATTTCAACCGTCTAATAAGGCGGAAACCCATCCCCTCAAAAGAGGTTCTGGGGTTTTTTCTCTTCCGCTCATTATGTTTATCGGGCCCTTTCTCACCATAAACCGATTGGGAATTGTACACCCACCCACGACGACC
>DOFS01000530.1:5965-7414 GCA_003523945.1 Nitrospiraceae bacterium
CACATAAGAAATCTACAGTTACCTTGACCGGATGTTCTTCATCGCTCTAGATGAAGTTCCACGGTCAAACCGGATTTCTTCCTTAAAAATACAGTTCCTTATGCGCCCCAATCCGAAACTCGAGAACATTCCCAGAGGGATGACCTCCCGGGGTGTCCATAGAAGCATCCTTGAGTATTTGCTGCAAGCAGGGGATCGTTTTGATGGGAAGGCCTTGCTCGACATTCCTTGCGGGGAAGGCAGCTTCATGTCCTCCTTGCGGCTCTTTTTCCCCATGGCTCTTCTTCGAGGCTGTGACTTGCGAAAACCCCTCCACGTCGCACCGGAGGATTTTTGCCTGATCGATGCCAACCAACCATTCACCGTCTTTCCCGAGACACAATTTGATGTCATCTTCTCGATCAGCGGGGTCATGGAGTTCGACAACACCCTCCAATTTTTCACCCAATGCAGAAACCATTTGCGTGAAAGCGGAGTATTTATCGTGACCAACGACAATGTGGCAGGAATGCGTGATCGCTTCTCCTATTTCTGGCTGGGAAAGCCTAAGCAGTATTCATTGCTGGTGACCAGAAACCAACCAACCTGGAAAATCCTGCCCATTTCCAACATCATTCGAATACTTCAGGACGCAGGATTCGCTATTCAGGAGATCCGCTATGTGCCCTTGAGATGGAAGGAGTGGTTGTGGCTTCCCCTTGCCTTGCTCATTTATCCGTTCCAATATTTGCACCTGCGGCGAGCCGACCACCCCATGCCGATGGCACTGCGACAGGCCATGTATCCGTTTCAATCACTCCTGTCGCGTCATTATGTCATCATCTGTGAAAAAACAGCCGGGTGATCCCTTCATAGCTAAATGGGTGCCAGACACGGCCACCTGAGACAATACGGTTAGGAAGTCTTCGCCTCACCCTGCCACAGCATATCGTAGCCCAGCTCTTTTGTCTCAGAACACATCGAAGCCAATGCTGCAAAGGTCTTATTAAAGAGTTCGTCGGCATGGGATTTTTCGTGATCCTCAAACGAATTCCAATAAGTCACAATCGCGTAATGGTCATCCGCGGTCTTACATTCACTCACGGATCCTTCGTCAGAAACAAAACCGGAGAATTTAAACACCTGCCCGGCGATAAAGCCCCCTTTCTCACCACCATAGGTTTCCTTGACCACCATACACATTTCCCCAACGGCCATCTCCACCTGATCGAAGCTGATGCCGGGCTTCAACTTGACCGTGTTGAATAACATTTTTGCCCCAAATGGAAGAGTAATTGGACCAAACATGGCGCGCCCCCCTGGCGAAAGCACCCATAGAAGGCGGGTGCATGTGAAAAGAATGATGACATTCATCTCATCCGCAGAACTCATCTTTATAGTAGCACTAACACCACAAGACTCCCAGGCAATACGACACAATATACGTCTCACCCCTTGAAAAGCGATCAT
>DOFS01000366.1 GCA_003523945.1 Nitrospiraceae bacterium
TGGCCATGAGTTTAAACCGAGCTGTAATAGGTGCTTGAAGCGGTTTCGGAATGAGAATTTCTTGTGTGAGGATGCCATCAATGCGCATTCGGACGCGCAAATAGTATTCATCAGGCTCGATATGGATATCCGTCACCCGTGATTGAATTGCGGCCGTAATGAGTTGATTGCACAAACGAATCATCGGTGCCACCCGGCTTCCATCTTCCCCGAGATCAGAAATGCCTTTGGCCATTAATTCATCAAGCAGTTGCTTGATGGATTCCCGGTGCGCATAGTGCCGTTCGATCGCTTCGATCAGCTCTTGGGCAGGGGCCGTGTGGGTGTGGACGTTTAGCCCAATGCGACTTTCAATGGTATCCACCGCGACAATATTCAAGGGATCTGCCATGGCCAGGTTCAACACATTCCCCTGTTTGCCAAGAGGAAGGACCTGAAACTGCGTGGCGATGTCGTAGGGGACCAGATTTAAAATTTCGGATGGAATAAAGATCTTGGAAAGGTCGACTAAGTCGGTTTGGGTACCCTCGGCCAGATAATGGGCCAAGACTTTTTCGGTGATAAATCCCAGGCCAATGAGCGTTTGGCCGAGCATCACGCCTTTTCTCTTTGTCTCCCGGACCGCCAAGTCCAATTGTTCCTGGGTGATCCAGCCGTCTTGAAGGAGGGACGTTCCGAGGAGAGGCCGTGCGGCTGTGGGAGATATGGGTGTGGTTGGCATGGGTCAGGACGCTAGGAGAAATGAAAGGGCGACAGGACATCTGTGCACCCCTGTGAGGAATGCCTAGAGGAGGGGGGGAGCACGGTCATTGTTGGAATTTTCTCAATCTTCCCCCAATGAATGAGGGCGTTAATTATTGATGTGTGAGATAAATATACATGCGATCATTGCCCGGGTTGTATTTTACGCGTCCGCGTAGTTGGCGTTCGGCTAAGGTTGTTCCAATACCGCTATCGATGACTCCATCAATTTCATTGAATTCGGTATCAGAAACTCCGTCGACCCTGAGATAGGCCACTCGAGCTCCGGTGGGGAGATCGCTGTTTCCATCATCACCCTTCAGATCCCATCCCACATTCGTCCCTGTTGTCGCTGTCCCGAGTGCGATTGCCGTTTGCGCCGGCATATACATGGTCGTGCCCAGTCCAGGGGGCGTATTGGTATTGAATTTTTCCAGGTAGGGCCCTCGAAATCGGCTCCATTGATTGGTTCCGGTATTCAACGGATCTGAGGCGTCGAGCGTTAAACGAGCCCCAAGGGAGGTGACGGTGGCGCTGTTTCCTCCGTTCTCTTGGGCTGGGGTTCCAGCGGCATTGAGAGGCCAGATGGTTCCAATATCTCCATAATACTTTGCGACGGCGGTCTCATACGTTCTCACGGCTGCAGCCATGGAACTGGCTTTCGATGACGCAATTAAGGTGAAAATTTTTGGCAATAACAGAGCAATCAATATGGCGATGATCGCCAACACCCCGATCATTTCCACCAAGGTGAATCCCTGGGAATGATGAAGGGGTCGAAATGGTTTTCTGGGCATATGTCAGTTCTCCTTTACGAAAGGTTCTTCGTTGAGCCGTGTTTCAGGCTGAATATGCAAAATGGGATGGATTACTGGTCCATAGAAATTTCCATCGGCATCCAGGATGGCATACTTTAGTTTTACCGGTTCCCGGAACTTATGATCGCGGGCTGGAGCGGGTTTGCAGGTCTAGGAGTGCGATGCCGGCGAAAGGATCCCCGAGTTGGGCTGCTTGCTTGAAGAGTCGGTGGGCGGTCTTGCGATCGGCATTTCCTATGTACCCATCCGCATAGAGGTAGCCTAAATGAACAAGTGCTGAAGAAAGTTGCGGGTTGAGTTCAAGAGCCTGCTGGATGGCTTGTTTGGCATGTTCAATATTGCCAAGACTTTTTAGCGCGATGCCCATCCCGATATAGGCGTCGGCGGAATGCGGATGGGTCCTGAGGGATTCTTGATAAGCAGCTATCGCGTCTTTTGGACGACCGTTTAGCAATGACCGCCATCCAATCTTCACCTGGTCTTGGGTGTGGTTGTCAGGAAGCAGAACTGCCATGTGAATGGGTTTTTGGACTGGGTTGGAATGGGGTCGTTGGGACCCTTCAGGAGTAAGTTCAGTGGCCGGCATATGAAGGGGAGGGGTAGGAAGAACGGAGTGATCAATTTTTGGTGAGATGTTGATGTCGAGATCAGGCAGAGAGTGGGGAGAAGTATAGTTGTTGATCTTTTCTAGTTGGCGGAGAATAGTCTGATGGTCAGACTCCTGCCTAGGGCTCAAGTCCTGGGAGCCCGGTAGGGTTAAATGACTTCCCAAGGCGGAAGACCACGTCAATATTGCCAGACCGATGATGGTGCTGAACATGAAGGTGACCGGGAAAACTCCTGGCATCTTCGATATTCGATTGGTTTCTGCCTTTGGTGTCGGACATGAAGAGATGAGGGGTCTCATAATTGCTCATTACCTCGGTGGTTCCAGGTTGAACGTATCGGACAACAGGCAACATGCTTAAGGGATTACGCGTGAAGTGTTGAGGCAATTGCCGAAAACACCGCTCAATCCACTGACAACGGCCAACAAGAGGCTGTTGAATGGTTCAATTAATTTGCCTTTTCATTGGCATATGAGTGACAGAGAGCCACCCAAGAAACATGAAAGAGTGTTCAAAAAGGTTCCTGTTGTTACCCGCTCAGCCCCGGCATGATACACGCCGTCCCCGTGGCAAGGCCGCAGCTGGGACGAGCGTTATATACGGAGGAGTAGATGAGGACGGCCAGGTAGCGAGAACGCCGCTGGCGGGCATTTTCAACACTCCCAACTAGGGAATGCAGCTGCCTGTGAGTGCATCAGACGGTTTAGTGTGAAGATATAGTCCTTGGAGGGTTCATACCTTGAGTCAGGAGCTACAGAGTTCTACAGGTAACTCATGCAGAAGGAGTCTGCGATGAACTGCGAAGTTCTGTAATCAACAAGGAGAGAGGTTGGGTCTTACTCGAGAAGGTATCAGTTTGAGGTGATGAGTAAGACAAGCAGCAAGGCCCACCATTGATTGCAGTGGGCCTTGCTGCGCCGGAGACTTTCGGCTGGAATCTTAGGTGGCTTGATCGGAAAAGGCTGCCTTTAAAAGTGGCTGCAATTCCCCTTTTTCTTCCATGGGACCCAAAACATCTGTATCGCCATAAAACTGACCATTGATGAAGACTTTTGGCAAAGTCGGCCAGTTGGTCATTTTCGATAGAGCCTCTCGCTTTTCAGGGTTTGGCAAGGCGTTGATCAATTCGTAGGGGTAACCGAACTTGTTGAAAAATTCCATGGTCTCCACGGTAAATCCGCACTGCGGCGCAGTCTTGGTGCCTTTTCCGTAAATGAGAATTTTGTGTTGGGCAATTTCTTTCTTAATTTCGTCTTCAATGGGCGTGCTCATTGGGTTATCCTCCTTGGGCTTCATTGCGGGTTTTGGCTTGAATTTCTAAGGCATGAATGCGTCCGTCTTTCATGGGCGCGTCGAGGGCTTGGTAGATCATTCGATGACGATCCAGCAAATTCTTTCCTTCAAAGGCATTGGAAATAACTTTGACCGTAAAATGGTCCATGGTACCGGTTCGATCAAGAACGGAGACTTCGGCATCGCCTAAGGCTTGCTGAAGTTGAGTGCTGAGCTCTTCAAATGTCATCATGGGAAAGGTTTGATCCTGGTGAAAAAATGTTGGAATGTTCAGGTCTCACTATACCGGAGAGAGAATTTTCTGCGCAATGCGGGTCTGGAATCTTCTTGAGGAAAACTGATAATCGGAGGTAAGGAGTGAGGCCTAAGGCCTAAGGAAGAAGGGGTCAAAAGGGAAGTTGAGGAGAGGCGGAGGGAAGGGAAGGGAAGGGAAGCATTCCCCATCTTGCTGTCTGACATAGATCTTTTTAGGTGATTATTTTTGTTCGGATTGTGAAGGATAGAGGCTTGATTGTAGAAAGGCTCCAAGGCCTTGCAACACTTGGATGGGAATTTCATGACCCCCACGGAATTCTACCCAACTGACAGGTAATCCGGCAGTTTGGATATGCTCACGAAGTTGTTGCGCCATGGAAAACGATAAAATAGGATCGTCGGTTCCATGGCTTTGAAACACCGGGAGACCTTGGCGGTTGGGCAGGCGACTGAGCCATTCTTGCTTAGCAATGAGGGTGCCGGATAGTAGTGCCAAGCCTGCCAAGGGCACATCTGAATGAAGGACCAAGTCGGTTGCCAGCATGGCTCCCTGGGAAAACCCTCCAAGGATCAGCGATTGAGAGGGCACCGACAAGGTTTCTGTCGCGAGAGAGAGGACGTCCTGCATCTGTGTGCGAGCCGGGGACAGGCCACGAGGAATTTCTTGCGACAGTTCTTCCCAGTGGCCTTTGGCTCTGGCCTGTGTGAGGCGTTCCATGTCCAGCATCCACCAGGCTCGGGCATCCCCAAAACCCATGTTCAGTTGGAGCGGAGCAGCAGGAAAGAGGAAACGGACTTCATCCGGGACATTGAGATAGCGCCATAAGGCGACTAAATCATCTCCTGGAGCTCCGAATCCATGTAAAAGCACCACAAGTGGTCCTTCGCCGCTGCCCTGGCGATCCAGGCCACCCGTAATACAGACATCTAATCCGGCCCAATGTTCTTGTCGCATACAATCAGAAGTTTAATGAAGAAGCAGGGAGAAGGGGAAGATATTCGATTGGCTATGAATTGGTGAACACGCAACGCTGATACTGGAGGTAAACTTTTAAAAGATCCTAATGTCCCATTTTCGGCGCACCGGCATTAGCGCCCTGGGTAATGAGCGGGATCCGCAAGGTCTGGTGACAGTGATTGCAGACGATTTTCAAGGTATTCTCATCGGCATATTCAATGTCTTCTTCTTTTTTCCAAAATAACTTCCCGCATTTTGGACATTTTCTGACTAACATCGACATCGGCACGACTCCAGTTTTTTGTCGCTATTTCTAGTGGACTTAGTGTAATACATCTTGCCACAATCTGCCAACGCATGATCAATTTTTTGGATTCCCACGACATTCAGGCGCAACAGCTTTTGGCATTGTTCTGCCAAACGGATTGGGCTTGTCATCGTACACTGGATGACACTGAACGCATGCTGGCTCATACAGATGTGGCCATTTCGGCCTGGGATGGGCCAAGACTGGTCGGATTCGGGAGGGTGTTGACGGATTTTATCTATCGGGCTTCGATTTGGGATGTGATCGTGGATCGGGCTTATCAGGATCGGGATATTGGTAAAGGGATAGTCCAGCGAATTTTAACTCATCCCAAGCTGGAACGGGTGGATTTGTTTTGGCTTTGCACGAGGCGCTACCAGGGGTTTTATGCTTCTTTGGGATTTTCTGATAAAGAACAGACTGGGATGGTCTGGGATCGGTGCAAACATATAGCTCCTCCCACGGAACCATTCAACAACGGGTAGAGATGGGCTAGGGCGAGACTTGTAACAGATCGATCGTGATGCCGATTGAGGCATTCAGGCCAATGAATCGAGGTAATCGGTGATTGTTGTGGGGATGATGTCAGGGACGTCGGCGGATGGGGTGGATGCCGCAGTCGTGGATATTCGAGGAACCGGACATCGTCTCAAGAGTGTCCTGCTCAAACATGTTGGTCGTCCTTATGCTCCCGGCCTTCGTCAACGGATTTTACAAATTTGTGAGCAGGGGACCGTAGGGCAGATCTGTCACCTCAATGTGGTCCTAGGGGAAGTGTTTGCCAAAACTGCGTTGCTAGCAATAAAACATTCCGGTATTTCTCCTCAACGAGTGGCGTTGATTGGCTCACATGGTCAAACGATTCATCATCGGCCCGTCGCGATCTATGAGCCTGGTATTGGTCAGATCCGTTCCACACTCCAGATTGGAGATCCCCGTGTGATTGCGGAACGTACCGGAATCACGACGGTATCAGATTTTCGAGCTAGAGATCTGGCGGTGGGTGGAGAGGGGGCTCCACTGACTCCTTATGTCCATGCCCTTCTCTTTGCTCAAAACCGGGCCACCCGAATGGTGGTCAATCTGGGGGGGATTGCCAATGTGACTATATTACCTGGAGGGGGAACCTTGGCAGCCGTGCGGGCGTTTGATACCGGACCATGCAATATGTTGTTGGATGGATTGGTGGCAAGGGAGTCAAAGGAAAAAGCCAGATTTGACCAAGGTGGTCGTCTTGCCAAAAAGGGACAGGTGCATGGGGGCTTGCTTCGTTGGTTGCTTGCTCACCCCTATGTGTCTCGACACCCTCCCAAATCCACGGGCCGTGAGATGTTTGGGGAGGGCTATATTCAGCGCGTGTGGGCTCAAGCGCAGCGTCGTCATTTGGCGTTTCCCGACCTCTTAGCGACGAGCTGCCGGTTTATTGCTCAGGTGATTTACCACGCGCAACAGTGGACGAAGGAGGTTCCTGATGAGTTGGTGGTTGGAGGCGGGGGGGTGCGGAATGCTCGTCTCTGGTCAGAACTGTCCGGTGTGTTCGATCCCATTCCCGTAAAGCGCATGGATGTTTGTGGGGCATCCAACCAGGCATTTGAGGCGCAAGCCTTTGCGGTGTTGGCGTATCAAACAGTGCGGGGCGTTTGTGCCAACCTCCCCAAGGTCACGGGGGCTCGCCGTCCGGTTATTCTGGGGACGGTGACTCCGGGTAGGCACGGACTACCCTAGGGTGTACTTTATTGTTGGATCCTCTTTTCCCTTGGCGATATGACGGATGCGTTGATGTCTCAGAACGGACTCTCCCTGATTCTCCTGGCGGGCTTCATGCTCGGAGTGGTGGTGCTGTTGCGATGGATCTGGCGCCGTCCCCTCCCGGAAGGGACATTACCCGCTTTGAGTTCTGAGTCTGTTGAGAGCGTGGTGACCCCTCGACCACTCATGTCGCCGGAAGAAGCCACTCTCTACAACCTGATTACCTTAGCCGCCAGGGACCATATGCTGGTATTGGCTAAAATCCCGCTCTTAAGCGTCCTGTCTGTTGTCGATAAAGATGAAGAAGCTCGAAAGGCGGTCATGCGAACGATTCAGCCTGTTCGTTGCGATGTGGTACTTGCGCATCCCGGCACACTTAAAGTCATGACGGTGATTACCTTCAACAAGGATGCTTTCAGTCTGGCGGGACGGGAGGAGCGGTGGCGGTTTGTGGAGACCCTCTTGAAAGCGGCAGGAATTCAATCGATTGGTCTTCAGGTCTCTCAGACGTATTCGGTGGAACAACTTACCGGATTGCTTGGCCTGGCTGAGGAAGAGTAGGGCTGGATCGGCAATCCTTTTTCGGTAAAGACCCTGGGCGGGGGTCATGGGGGGCGATTATTTTGTGATGACCGGCAGGATCGCCTGAAACGCCTTTAGCCCCTCATCCACGATGGTACCTGTTTCCACTGCCGGATCATCTAATGGAAGAAATCGTGCAATTTTAAAGAACGTGCGATGGTCGAGTGTTGCGGCGACTTCTGATCGTCGATCGTGGGTGATCGGGAGGGTCAAGCCTGATCCGGCCTTCCATTCCCAGAGAGACGGGCTGAGACAGAGGCAGAGATGATGATCTGCCACCTCCGAATATCGATTAAATAGATTGCGTCGATACTGCTGCACAAGTGGGCCTTCAACTATCAGGGCGAAGACCATATGGTGCCCCCACCAGATGAGGGAACGGAACGCGAACTTGTTCTCACGCGTATAAAATCTTGGGAAATCCACATATTGGTATGGGAAATTTTCTAGATGCTCGCCTTTCACAAATTGCCTGGCTTGAGGGTCGAACCCTTCGGGAGCGAGAAGGGGCTGTGAGGCGATTTCTGCCTCGATCCGGTTCTGAAGATGTTCCAGGATCTGTTTGATTTTGCCTGAAATCGTGGCTTTCTTTCGGAAAAACTCCTGATCGGCCAAAAGGGCCAGTTCATCAGCAGTGAAGGAATAATGAATAGTCATCAGGTTATCCGACTAAGGATCGGGTGAGGAAGGACATGTGTCCTTTTTCTTTTTGAGGAATGTGCCTTGGGTGAGTGGACAATGGGAGTTTCAAGACGAATGAAAATTGCGACCTACAATGTCAATTCTATTCGAAAGCGGATCGATATTCTTCACAAGTGGTTACGGCAACACAAACCGGATGTCGTGTGTCTTCAAGAGACCAAAGTACAGGATCATGAGTTTCCCCTGCAAGCATTTGCCGACTTACCCTATGTCATCAACTTTTGTGGTGAGAAATCCTATAACGGCGTGGCCATTTTCAGTCGGACCCCACCGGACCTGGTGTCATTTGGTTTTGGAGACGGGGAACCACAAGAGGATTCCACCCGTCTGGCCAGGGTGGTGGTCAATGGCATTACGATTATCAATACCTATATTCCGCAGGGATTTACCATTGATTCACCGAAATATGCGTATAAATTAGAATGGTTTCAGCGATTGAGACGGTATTTTTCGCGCGTGGTTTCACCAGGACAATCCGTAATTTGGTGTGGAGATATGAATGTGGCCCCTGAACCGATTGACGTGCATAGCCCCGAAAAACATCTGAAGCATGTGTGTTTTCATGAAGATGTACGTCGGGCCTATCAGCAGACGGTATCCTGGGGATTCGTGGATGTGTTTCGGCATCATTTTCCGCGTCGCCAGCAATTTACGTTTTGGGACTATAGACGTCCAGGTGCCCTGGAAGCCAACCGTGGGTGGCGAATCGATCATATTCTCGTCACCCCGACGCTTCTTCCTTATTCTCACACGGCGAATGTGGATATTCAGCCCCGTCGCGAAGAGAGCCCATCCGACCATACGGTCTTGTGGGCGGAATTCTTAGCGTGAGGGAAGAGGTCGGTCCTTGTGGAACCGACCCTGGCACATGAGCCGTATTCCGTTGCCTGACGAGGAACTCAAGGTTCGTCACGTCCGGTCGTAGAAGACGCAATGGCAGAAGGAAAAAATCAGGGAAAGGGGTGTCCCTTAACGACTGGACTTTGATTTGCGGGGACTGGGCTTGGAATCTTCTTTGATGTTTTCAAGAGGAATAAAGACTGCACATGCCACCACGGTGGTCCAGAGATTCGGTTTTCCGATCGCAGATTGAGTAATGTTCTGGGTTCGAACAATATCACTTCCCATTTTAAACACCTGCTCCCGTTCCTTCCATGCGACATTCGGATCGAATTTGATGCCAAGCGTGGTCGCAAGCATTTGGGCTGCGAGGTCCTCGGTGTACTCTCCGGCCTCTTCGTCCGTTTCACCATAGGCATGGTGCTCGGACAGATAGCCATAATTGACCTTTCTGCCAGAGGGGATGGCCAAGCCTATTGAGGCGGAAATCAAGCGATTCCGTTCATTGGTTTCAGATCTGGCCATGACGCAAAAGGTAATTTCACCGGGGTTGAGCAATTGTTCGC
>DOFS01000266.1 GCA_003523945.1 Nitrospiraceae bacterium
GATGGCTTGATTCAGGGAAGCACTACGCTTTCTTGTTCCCATTCTGGCGTGTCCACCTATAGATCAATTGCTCAAAAATCGTTCTTGGTAGCCTGATTTTTCCAACCATCCAGTTTTTGCCTATTCTGCAAAATCCCACAATCGCTGTTATTCCAAATCAAATTTTTCTTGTTCGTCCCCCTCCAGTTAGCCTAAACCCTTTATATTTTCTTAATCCAAAATTCAATGGGTTCTCCAAAAAAGCCCCCATGGCCTTCAGGTTATCCCTTCAGGTGTAGGGAATACCCTTCATTTCTTGATTGGCTACTGGACAATACGTCCTCAAGAAATGGACATTTTGTCTACTGTTTAAGGGGTGTGGGAATTTTGTTGTGGTGGTTTTTTGGTTTTGGAACAAATGTTGCTAAATCCTGACTTCGGTTGTGTGAGTAAATTTCAATCTTTGGCCAGTTTTTTTGTCGACCCCCACAAATGGCAAATTAATCGGTCCTCTATTAATCGAGGAGGGTTTTGGTATGAGGTTTTCCAACTATCGATGGGTGATTAAGATTTGTCTCGTTTGTGTGGTAGCTATCAGCATGAGTTCTCAACTGGCCTTGGCGGCTGATTATTTTGTTGCGACCAATGGCAATGATGGGAATCGTGGGACAATACAACAACCCTTTAGAACTCTTGAAAGGGGCGTGCAAGCCCTGGCATCAGGTGATCGGCTCCTGATTCGCGGAGGGAACTATCGACGCAACGCCTGGTTCCTGATGGTGCCGAGTGGAGGCGGGTCGTGGGAGACAGCCACCACCATCAAAGCGTATAACAATGAACAAGTGATTCTCACACCGCAGAACCCTGCACAGAATGGCACCGATGTGATTTTACTCCCTAATAGGGTTTCATGGGTAATCTTTGATGGATTGATTTTAGATGGCCGAGGTCAGGAAAAAGGCATGGGTGGGAGGATGGCATTCCGTTTCTCCGCCAATAACCATCATATCCGCATAATAAATACCGAAATGAGGTATACCCATCACAATCTCATTTATACCTCCAATGCGACTGATAATGAGTTTATCAATTTGGATTTACACCACGGTTCGTATGGGATTTATATGGCGAGTCAAAATAATCTGATGACGGGATGTGACGTGCATCATAACAGATACTATGGCATTCATAATTACTCGGCGCATAGTGATTTTAAACCCAATAACAATAGCTATTTTGGGAATCGCCTCTATGCGAATGGAATGTCAGGAATTATTATCGCGCAAAGTACGGGCGTGAAATTTATAAACAATCTTTCGTATGGGAACGGAACGGGGGCCTCAACAGGGTATACGGGTTGGAATCGATGGGGAATTCAGGTTAATTTGGGTGCCTACAATGTGACGATCTCTCACAATACGACCTATAACAATCCGGTAGGGGAATTGATGCTGGGGCCGAGTTCATGGAATGTGACTGCCAGGAATAATATTCTTGTCCATAACAGTTCTGAAAACGTGCTCTGGGTATATAAGGGAAGCAGCAAATCCGTTATTGAAAATAACCTCATGGTTGGAAGTGGGCCTAATCAAGCTATGTTTGCGCGAAACTGGGAGCCTACTGCGGTTCTTAGAGGAAATCTTATCGGAAAATCCTACCATCCAAAATTTCAAAATGCGCAGAATCAAGATTTCCATTTGACAGCGGAAAGTTCTGCGAGAGGCAAGGGGCTTGTGCTCGATGAAGTGAAAACCGATTTTGACGGAGTTACAAGAACTCCGGCTACCGGCCTTATTGGCGCCTATGGCTTCGATATTGGCGCCTATCAATACAGATAAACTTAGCTCTTTCCTCCGGTGCGAGAAATTGTTTATTTATAGGGCAACCTCAGGGAACGGCAAAAATATCCTAGCCGTTCCCTGGCCAAATTCAATTTTGTAGTTGAAATCGCACTTGGTTTAGGATGGTATTGAGCCTTAGAGGCGGTGGTGTAGTCCGCAATTGATCGGATACTAAATATAGGAAGATCCTAATCCATTTATCGTCCCACTTGTTGTGGGGTGCGATTCCTAGGCTTTGCATCATCTAGTGTCTAGTGCGCATGGTAGCGGTCTCTGAATTCATAAATCGCCTGTCGGAGTGCTTCTTCATCCTCAAAGTTTCTGACCTAGAGTAATTGCTCCTTCAATGTTCGAAAGAAGCAGTGGACCCCATTGCCTTCCGAGCTTCTCACGAAATTCGATGAGGATTCTTCGATCCCCAGGAAAGTTACTTCCGCCCGAAAATCGTGACTGACAAATTGACTGCTATGGTTATGCCACAGGAACAAGCTAGCCCCACATCCCCTGCACACTCGCCATACACACGTTTGAACGCCTAAAGAAATGGGTTCGGGGGCCTCGTCTTGAGAACCATATTGAGCGGCACGGACTCCCAGGCATTCGCTGGTGAAGTGATCCATGGGTGCAAACACCGTAACTTGCCCCTGTAAGCTTTCCCAAAATATGTAAAGGCGAAAAGTAGAGCTTTCTGGCCCACTTCACCCAGGAGGTTCTCATGAAAACGAGTCGATTCAGCTAAACGCAAATTTTCGCCATCTTGAAACAAGCCGAGGCTGGAGTCAAAGTCAAAGACCTGTGTCGGGAACATGGCATCAGCGATGCCACCATCTACAACTGGAAAGCGAAGTACGGCGGCCTGGAGATGTCGGGTCTTAAGCGGCTCAAGGAAACCGAGAGCGACCTCGCGAAACTCAAACGGATTTATGCGGACCTGGCCCTAGAGAATCGAGCTTGAAAGGATTTGCTCGAAAAAAGCTCTAACCTGGTCCGACAAAGGGGCGGCGGTCACGACGATGCAAGAGGCTCATGGCCTCCCGGTGGTCCGCAGTTGTCAGGCGGCGGGTCTGTCTCGCTCCTCCTATTATCAAACACCTCTTGATTAGCAAACCCGGGAGGAGGAAATTATTGACGCCCTGAATCAGTTGGTGGAGGCGCATCCGCACTGGGGGTTATGAAAATAGATCGACTGACTCCACGCCTTAGTCCATCCCTTGAATCACCACCGCATTCATCGGATCTATCGGCAATTGGGACTCAATCAGCCACGCCTGACCAAACGCTGGGTACCCACAGGACCTTCTCTCCCGGTATTTGTATCGGAGGGGCCCCATGAAGTCTGGTCAGCGGACTTCATGAGCGATGACTTGTCTCATGGCAGCTGGTTTGGGACGTTCAATCTGATCGATGACTTTAATCGGGAAGCGTTTGTGATTGAGATTGATACGTCTCTTCGGGCAGAACGGATTATCCGTGTGCTTGACCGATTAAAGGCTGAACGCGAACTTCCGCACATGATCCGGATGGATAACGGCCCAGAGTGTATCGCTCAGAGCCTTCAAGGCTTGGGAAAGGCCAGTCGGGTGTTGATTGACCACATACAACCATATCGCCCGACGCAGAATGCCTTTATCGAGCGGTTTAATTGCACGTATCGGGATGAAGTGCTCAATCTCTATCTGTTTCGCAGTTTAGACGAAGTGCGGGAGATCACGTCCCGTTGGTTAAGGACTTACAATGAACTCAGACCCCACTAAGCATTAAGGGGTGGCGGCCCCAGGTCTCTATCACTACCCAATGAGGGAAAACTCTACCTAGTGTCTGAGAGAAAACACCGTTTTCCCCTGGGCATGTTCCTGAAGCTTGTTCCAAAACCCCTCTTCGGCATTCGACCTCGGACTCCCAAACGTCTTTTCTCGCCCACCATTCGTGCCCTTTACTGGGTGGGAGCCCTCACCCATGACCTCGCCGTCGATTCATGGCAGAGGTCGCCCTCGGTTGCCGTATTTCTTCCGGCAGCGTGCGCCGCTAAGCGGCGCGCTTGAGTGGCGGCTGGCGTCGCCGGTCGTGTGGAGATTGTAGGCCAAGATGCCCAATCCGACGTACCGTTGAAACCCCGACCATCCTTTGTCGGGACACCGATTCAACCCATGGTGTTCCAACGCTTTGATGTTCGACTCAATCGCACTGTGCTGTTGCCGCAAACGGCGAAAGGTCTTCTGGGTTTTCCGTTCATATTCACCTTAGGACCGTCGCCCCTTTTTCGGCATGATGACCTCGTGGATAAACAACTCTAAGGGCTCCGATCTTATTGTGCGCTAAAAACCTTATCCACACTTTAGCTCTGCTGGCTGCCCTCGCCAAATAGGGCCAAGAGCCGATCGGCAAGCGGCAGCGTTGCCTTTATATCACTACTCTGGTCCATGACCTTAAAGTCCAGGATCAAGCTACATTGGTCCGTCGTAAGCAGAATCTTGTGTCCCAGTTAACAGGGGCCGAAGCTTTACCTTTGCTGATCCATTCTGTATGCGGTTCAAAGAGCGAAAAGTCTTTCTCGGCATGGGGGCCCTCTCGCTTTTGAGCACCCGCCGTTCGATGAGATCCAGATGCTGGCTCAGCTTCTCGTGAAAGGCCTCCACCTCCGCCAGGGTACGCTGCTCCACTAGGGGCAAGGGTTGGGCCCGCAGCTTGCCGAGACTGGCAAAGGCTTTCTGCTCGAGCGCATACGCTTTCTGCAGATAGGCTTTGACCGCCGCTTCCAGCCGTTCGGGCGTCTTGGCGCCTCCCGCGTGGTGAATCGTGCCACAGGCTCGGAGTAAGGATTTCAATTGCGCCAGCTGGGCAGATCGAACAACTGTGCGAGCCGCGGAAGCAAGACCAGACATTTCCGACAGGAATCCCACAGAAGATTCAAATCCCTGGGTAAATGCACATTTGTCTCGAGCACGTACGTGTCACTTTTGGCGCGAAGGGACTCATCGTCATTTTTTTTACGTATCACCCGCCCCGCCTTGATTACAATGGCATTGATTTCGGCCTAGAGTGCCTCGTCCTCGTGACAGACCTTCTCACTCAAGGTCCTTTGATAAAAGGCTTTGCCAAACTCCCCACGGAAGTGGGACTCCAAGCCATGATGCGCCGCAGTAACGTGTCATAGTGGACCAAATATTCTAACTGGTCGTAGGCACAGTTCAAAGGCCAGCCTCACCACTCCTAAAACGAGGACATGCCAAAGATCCATCCCGGGACGACCGTCGGCTGCTTGCCTCCCTTGACCCGCTGCCCCAATAGCTGAAAAATCTGCTCATTGATCTCGGGCGTCTGAAATATCCACTGGAGCCCGCGCAACACCGGAGGCAATTCATCCCAACTCTTGGGGGAAAGGGGACCTGCTCAATCTGGGTCTGCCGTAAGCCCAACTGCCGTGCAAAGCGCTGCCGCATCTCCGCATTCCTTCCTCAAAAAGCCATGGATGGTCGGTGAATGATGCGGCAGTCTACACGAAATTCTCGCTGTTTTCAGGCGTTGTACACCCTTCATGCGAAGGATGCACCACCAGAAAAGACCAGAAAAGACCAGAAAACCCCCGCCTAGCTTAGGAGATCACCTTTGCTCACAGGCACTACCTATCAACTGTCCGTTTGACAGGGAAGCTTACACCCCTGCTTCGGCTTCCACGTCGCCGTGGCATCCGTTCCCAGCCCTTGCGGTACTCTTCGCCGTGTAAGCTCTCCTGTGACAAACCCGCGTGCACCTGTCATGGCTCCCACCAAATCCTTATTGCTCGCCAGCGGTCGTCGACCATGCCGATTGACGTCTTTCCGGTCGCCCTTTGAGGCTTCTGCCAGTCGGACATGGTCAAACGCGGGAATACATACGCCATATTCACGAGACCATCCGTGCCGGCGCTGCATGGAAATCGAGCAGGCCTCGCTCAACCCTTCGATTACCTCAAGTGCACAGGGACACAGTTCTCCAGCCAACGGACCTTCTCCATGTAGCAGGTCGTTAATCCATGACCAGCACCCCCCCTTTTTGCCTTTAGCGACGCGTTCTCTGCCTCCAGGGCCTTCTCCTTGGCGGACTCGCCCACTTGAAACGTGGCTTGGCCACTCGCAGGAAAATCTCCTTCCACCCCGTGAGCACAACATGTACCGGTTTAACAATTAATCGACTCATTCTCTTCCAACAGTTAATCCTCGCGCAAGACAAGAGCCACCTCGGCTTTCTGCTGGCATTCCAACGTTTGTGTTTTCTAATGGTCATCCTCATCTCCAAGTGCCATAAAAAGAACAATTAAAAATGTCTAATCAATTACCGAGGCAATCTATGGTGCGCTTGTCCGACCAAATTTATGAGCAAGTACGACTTCTGAAATTAGGGATTGTGTTCATGATGTGACGACGACCGGCGCGACCCTCCGGTGGTGATCTTGAAGGATGAGGCCAAGTGGGGGTATTGGCCATTGAAGTGGACTGTTGCCGTTGCATCCGCGGAGATAGGGGCGCTCCTGTAGGTGGTGGTCCTCTGCGAGATACTTAGAGCGGTGGAAATTCCACCGGGCCAAAGGTCCTTGGCTCCGCCATTGCCAACTTTTCGCAAGGATCAAAGAAATGCATCGAGTCGCATGGCCCTGAAAGTCCTAGCAGAATGGAAGTCACCGACGTTTGAGAGGGACTTTTATGGAGGAATCTTGAGGCACCGAGCGTCTTTGAAACTAAACTGAAGCCCTTTTGGCAGCAAAAAGGGGCCGGGCGATTTTCCGGTGTAACTAAATCTGAGATTTTGGTGTCGTCACCCTATTTCCCAACAAGAAATGGCAAAAATTTTACCATCACGATTCCACTCAGGAATCGGAACCGACCATTTCTCGGGAATTCCTGTTATCTCCAAATACAGGAATTTGGGGTTTGTTATGCCAGTCAAAAACGAGCAAAGGATTTTGGGCACTTTGTGTCACGAAGCAATCAGAAATTCAATGGCATGGGTTGGACAGGAGTTTTTTCCCGGATTTCCGGTGGATAGTCAAAACATACCGTGAATCAATCCCAGTTTCGTTTTTAACTCGCACTGATTCTTAATATCTGAAACTCCACTTCGTCCCAAACTTGTTAAACACGTGCTCCGCCTCTTACTGGGTAGCCGCCCCCTAGATGACTGGGAGATTCTTGGCGACGGTACGACGTTTTTCCAGTTGACAATCCGTAAGTGCTGCCAACCGTATGCACAAACCAGAGTTTGATTTTCCTGCCTGAGAGCATCCTCTCGAGGGGGATTGGGCAACCAGCTTATATGAAGTATTTCAGGATACATCATTTTCCTGATCAACCGGGCCTGGTGTTGGGCCAAGAGGGAAAACAATATTTTTCCGTCCTCGGATTCGCCTATTTAGATCCCCAAAAGTTTATTCTCTCCTTTGGTGTTCAAATCGCAAAGCCAAGTATACAACCTTAGTCAAACCCCACCTGTCAAGATTTGACAAGCAGGCAATATTCAGAAATAGGTTGGTGCTGCCTTCAACGCCTGGCTCTGGCAGAGGCGCACATTTTCTACGAATCGGTTATTTAGGATGCGGGGTGGCAAGACTGGCGCACCATCTAGTTTTTCGAGATATCCTTGAATTTCTCAAGTCGTGGATTTTCATCCGGCCACCTCTTTGCATGGTCTCAAGCATTGGCCGATGGGTTTGTCCACATAAAACCCGGAATAACAAAAAAAGAAATAATCAAAAACTTGTTTTTAAATTGAGAATGTTAAAATTGAAAGGAACAAGAAGTATCATCTAGATACATATGTATAAAGTATTTGCTGGTTCTGTCGAAAACATTGGAAGTGAAATGAATCAACAATCAATTACCTACTATTATTTGTTTCCGGAGGGTGGAAATGAAACATTGGAATACTAATAGGATGATAATGCTTTGCCTAGTAGGGGTAATGGTTATCAGCTTAAACCCCAGAGGGGTGCGTGCGGCTGAGTTTTTTGTCGCGACGACGGGCAATGATTCCAACTCCGGGACCATTGGATCTCCATTTCTCACGCTCGAAAAAGCCGCCAATGTCATGGCCTCTGGCGACACCATGTTTATTCGTGGTGGGACGTATCGGCGAACGGCTCAGTATCTCGATGTCCCAAGTGGTGGTGGGTCATGGGCAACAGCCACCACCGTTCAGGCGTATAAGAACGAGGAAGTGATCATTACACCGCAAGATCCCACGGAGAAAGGGACTGATGTGATTCTCCTTCCCAATAATAAATCTTACATCATCTTTGACGGGTTGATCCTTGATGGGCTTCGCAGTGGGCTCAGGAATGGGGGTGATGGAGGGTTTTACTTTGACCGAGCCTATGACTATTCCAATCCGTCGCATCATATTCGTCTGATCAACTTGGAAATACGGAACACTTATAGCAATGCTATTTTGACCAGAAACGCGACCCATAATGAATTTATCAATCTGAACTTGCATCACGCAGATCATAATAATCCCGCTTATGGATACTCCCAGGGCCCATATGGGATTTACATGGCGAGTGGGAATAATCTAATGATGGGATGTGACGTTCATCATAATGGGGCGTATGGCATTCATCACTATTCGAATCATCCCCCACCCCACGTGCCAGACAACAATATTTACATTGGTAACACCGTCCATGATAATGGGCGATCCGGATTTCGCATTGGGGGTAAGAACACTAATGTGACGCTTATCAACAATCTGGCTTATCGAAACGGATGGGGACCGAAGGTTAATCGATATGGGTTTCACGTTGAGGGTGGAATTTCCAATGTCCTGCTCTACAACAATACGTCGTATGGCAATGTGGAGGGGGAGTTGTTATTGCGGGTAGGGACCTTGCCTGTGACAATTAAGAATAATATATTCTTCGGGGTCAGCGACAACGCTTTTACGGTTTTTCTGGATGGCAGCTCCGGGGCGGTTCTGGATTACAATGCAATTTATCATCCCCATGAAAGTTTTCGTATACGCAATCAAGGATCAGCAACAATCTCCAACACAATTTACAAGGATCCCCTCTTTGTTAATGCTAAAAATGCAGATTTCCATTTGCAGCCAGGGAGCCCTGCAATAGGGAAAGGAGTCGTGCTTAATGAAGTGAAAATTGATTATGACAATGTTCAAAGAAATCTAGAAGGGCCATTCGATATTGGAGCATACTCTTTTTCAGGTTCATCATTGCCTAGCGTTTCGGAACGACCTGCTTCTCCACGGAATGTACAAGTTTATTGAAAATAAGCATCCCCATCCACGACAAATCTTTACTGATAGCTTTCTTTGGGGACAGGGTAGGCCTGATTTCCTCCCCAAAAAGTAGACCAGGCCAAAGTGAGAAGATTTGCTACGCTGCAGACCTTCAACCTGGGAGGGAAACGATGAAGAAGAGAAAGTATTCGGAGGAACAGATTGCAACCGCGCTGTGAGACGTGGATGCTGGAGCCCCCGTCATCGAGGTGACAAGAAATCGGGGGCCAGTGCGGCCACTTATTATCTGTGGTGTAAAAAAATAGTCAGATGGGCATCGCGGAAATCCGGCGGTTAAGGCAGGAGGACGAAAATCGAAAGCTCAAACAGCCGGTTGCCGATTTGATGCTCGATAAGGTGATGCTGCAGGAGGTGATCGCAAAAAAAGTTGTAAAGGCCCCCAACGAAAGGGTGCCCTAGTAACGGAGCTGGTACGACGGTTTCCGATCGGGTGCGACGTGCGTATGGGCTACTGAGGTTCAATCGGGCTAGTCGGTATTATTGCCCGCATCCGCGAGAAGACCGGGAGATTTGTGGGGGCATTTGCCAGTTTGCGCAGGCCCGTCCCCGGTTTGGATTTCAGCGAATTCATGTGTTGCTGAAACGGGAAGGCTGGGTAGTCAATCGCAAACTAGTGCATCGGATTTATCGCGAAGAAGATCTCACAGTCGATTGCGGCGGTGGCAGAAGCGAGCTAGTACGCTCCGCATCTTTCCCGCAGCACCGAGCCAGGGCAACGAACGGTGGAGTATGGGTTTTTTGCCAGAATTTCTGCTGGATGGCAGATGATTCCGAGCTTTGACGGTTGGTCGTGGGTAATTATACCCGTGCATGTCCAATCATAGATGTAGACGCGGCGCTCACCGGCCGGTAAATCGTTGGAGTATTAGAACGGGTAGCCAAGTGAACGGCGTTTACCAAGATGATTACCGTTGATAAAAGTCGTGAGTTATCCTCAAAAGCTCTCCATGTTTGGGCCTATGTGCATGGAGTCAAACTGGATTCATTCGATCTGGGAAACCGGTATGGAATGCGGTTTTTGAGAGTTTCAACGGGAGGTTGCGGGATGAGCTTCTCAATGCCAACGTGTTTGTCTCCTTGCATGATGCACGGCAAAAGATTGGAGCGTGTCGGATCGATTGTAATGAGAACGGGCCTCACAGCTCTTAGGGCATTTAATGCCTCAGGAATTTATGAAGCAGATCATGACAACCGGGCTACGAAAGAGGGCCAAATTCCAGTAATTGGCGGTCTAGTTTAGGGGAAGGGTCAAAGACTTGGTAGCTTTGGAAGACATCGGTATAGTATTATGAGAATTGTCGGCGTTTTGGGATAGACGTGCCACACCTTTGGTACGACCGACTCGCCAAATTTAATATCTACTCTCAGATAATGAGTCAAATAATAAGCGGAGTGCAGCTGATAGAACTGCTAGGAAATTCCAATTTCGCGACGCCTCGAACTTAGAATTTTTCTCTTTACACAGAGCTGCCATTTCACGGGTCCCGACTCGCGTGCAGGACCTTAAACTCCCAACAGAAAATATACTTAGGGAATTGCGAAAAGTTGGTCGAACAACGAAAAGAGAAATTTCGTTTATTAATTATGAGTTTGTTCTATGCCTTGAACAAGCGTGATTTAATTTTAGCATCACCCAAAAAGGCCGGATAAGCCTGCCAATATTGGTTATGATGCGTTTGAGTGAACCAATCATCCCACACACAAAGGAGGCCTTTCCGGTGAAGAAGCGTAGCAATACACAGAGCCGTGGGCGCGGCATGCGTAAGCTGGATACTGGACCGCACAGGCACGGCCCATGTGAAAGCTTGGCCACGCGCACTAAGAGGTTGGGAGCCACCTCGATGCGATGAGTGGTGGAGGGGATCGCCCCCGTGTCTCGGCGAATGCCCAAATTGGGTTACGGTAGCAGGTTGATGCCGCTTTGGGGCTGTTGAAGGTGCATTTTCGGTATCATGAGTCTGATCATGTCTTGAATATCGCGTACAATATCCTGTGCGGCGGGACACGGCTGGATGACATTGCGTGGCTCCGCCATGACGTGGCCTCGAGGAACGGCTTGGATGCGGATTTGATCCCAGATCCCACCACCGCGGGCAACTTCACTCGACGCTTTTCGGAGACGGATATGGTGACGCTGATGAAATCGATTCATGCGAGACGGCCCAAACTTTGGAGCAGGCGAGGAGCCGAAGGGCTGGGGCCCATCACTTATCTGGATATCGATGGGACGATTGCACCGACTGGTGTGGAGTGCCAAGAAGGGAGCGACATTTCCTACAAGGGCATCTGGGGCAATGCTCCCTTGATTCTCTCGGTAGCCAACACCAAAGAAGTCTTGTCTGTGATCAATCCTCCGGGCAAGGGGCCCAGCCCTCGAGGGGCGCCGCGCCTCTGTATTGGTGGGGATAAGGATTTCTCGCTCACCACGTATTTCGACTGGTGGGCCGAACGGGCGGACTTCATCTTCGGTATGGACAATCAGGTGGCTCTGCGCACACGCGCCGAGGCCTTGAGTGAGGAGGGCTGGCGCCGCCTAGCACGCCAGCCCACAGACGCATTCCAGACGGGAGCCACGCGCGAGCTATTACAAAAAAAACGAGCGGGAACGCATGGTCAAAGAACGCGAGTAACTCAACCGACACCTCAACTCCGAGGATGTGGCCGAGTTTGCGTATCAGCTCGGCCAGTGCTCCCGCCCGTATCGCGGGGTAGCTCTTCGCAAGAACATCAGCAAGATGAAAAAGGAGAATGTACTGGTCGATGAGATCCGCTCTTTCTTCTCCATCACCACACGTACCGACTTGACGGCCGCCGCCGTCGTGGTGTGCGCCAATGAGCGGTGTGATCAGGAAAATGTCATTAAGCAACTCAAGCACGGGGGCATACGATTCGCCTGCCGGTCTAGGATCTCCTCAGCAACTAGGCCTCTATTGTCATGGCCACCCTGGCCTGGAACCTCAAATCATGGTTCGCCATGATGCTGCACCTGAAGAGTGATCGCGACGTCCCCATTCGCATGGAGTTTCGACGTTTCATGAATAGCATGATTCTGATCCCCGGTCGTGTGGTGCGCCGAGCTCGAACCATTGTCGTCCGGATCCTTGGCTATCAGCCTATGCTTGATCGGCTCTTCAGTGCATGAAACACCATCGAACGAACCCGCTTTGGCTAGCGGACCACCCTCGACGTGCCGGTTGCCAAGCGTTCGCCAAGGAAGGGTCATGGCCTCTTCCCAGTTTCCATGGCATGTCAAGGGGTCAAAAATGGACAAGAAATCCAAACGCGCTTATTTGAGGGCTAGTACCGGATGGTTGCGATGTCCCCTAATCACCAAAAATTAAGTCATTAATGAAAATCACTTTTTTAACACAGTATTATCCTCCCGAGGTTGGTGCACCACAGGCGAGACTTTCAGAGTTATGTCGTCATTTTATCCAGCGAGGTCATACGGTCACCGTGTTGGCTGGAATGCCTAATTATCCCCAAGGCAGGATTTTCGACGGTTACGGGGGTGTCATTCGAAATGAAACTCATGAGAGGCTACGTATTATCCGGACATTCATATATCCCACACAAAAAGCTGACTTTTTGCATAGGTTAACGAACTATTTTTCATTTACGCTGTCTTCTGCCTTCCTAGGCGCTGTGGTACTTCCTAAAGCTGATTTTTTGTTTGTAGAAAGTCCGCCACTTTTTCTGGGGTTGTCTGGTTTTTGGTTAAGCTGGCTGAAGCGGATGCGAATGATTTTTAATGTCTCAGACCTCTGGCCCGAATCTGCTGTACAATTGGGAGTATTAAAGAAAAATAGTTTTGGCTATCGAATAAGTGCAAGATTGGAGAAATTTTGCTACCAGCAAGCATGGCTGATAACGGGTCAATCCAAGAGCATCATGGAAGATATTCGGACACGCTTTCCCAGTCGACCCACCTTTCATCTTTCGAATGGAGTCGATACTAAAATATTTCACCCGAGGAGGAGCACTCAAGAATCGCGTGAAATTTTAGGCCATGGCAAGGACTGTGTGGTTTTTTACGCCGGTCTACATGGGCTGGCTCAAGGTTTGGAACAAGCCCTGGCTGCTGCACACTTGCTCCGCTCAGAGGTTAATTTGAAGTTTGTGCTGCTTGGTAATGGCCCCACAAAAGGTTCCTTGGTTGAGCTGGCCAGGCAGAGTGATCTGCATAATGTGTGTTTTCTGGAATCCCGTCCAGCCCAGGAAATTCCGGCTTTGGTTGCCGCTGCTGATATTGTCTTAGTGCCCCTCAAGATTTACATAACCGGAGCTGTCCCTTCCAAGTTATACGAAGCGATGGCCAGCGGACGCCCAGTAATATTGGTTGCGAGTGGAGAGGCAGCTGAAATTGTGCGCGACCATCAAACCGGAATTGTGGTGGAGCCTGGGGATGTCGCGAGCTTAGTCCAGGCGATTCGGACTCTGTATACACGGCCCGACCTTCGTAAGGTTTTTGGTGAGAATGGACGGCAGGTGGCTGAAAAATATTATGACCGGACCACTATTGCCGGGGGCTTCATTGACCATTTGGAATCTTGTTTATGATTAAAATTTGTACGGTGGTAGGGGCACGTCCCAATTTCATGAAAATGGCGCCGGTAATTCTCGAGCTCACACGGCGCGAGTTGCTGCAATTTTGTGTACACACTGGACAACATTATGATGCGCAAATGTCGACGGTATTTTTTAATGAATTGGGTATGCCGAAACCGGATGCCTTTTTGGGTGTAGGATCTTGTTCGCATGCGGAACAGACAGCACGTATTATGGTATCTTTTGAAAAACTTTGCCTGGAGCAAAGCCCTGCTCTGGTTGTGGTCGCGGGTGATGTCAATTCGACACTTGCCTGTGCACTGGTTGCTGCTAAGCTTCATATTCCAGTTGCCCATGTAGAATCGGGTTTGCGTTCGTTTGACCGTTCCATGCCCGAGGAAATTAATAGGATTGTGACTGATCATCTGGCATCCATACTTTTTACGACTGAGCCAAGCGGAAACAACAATTTGCTTAAAGAGGGAATTTCTCAAAATCAGATTCACTTTGTTGGGAATACGATGATTGATAGCCTAATGACCCATCTAGATAAGGCCTTGGCTGGGAAACCTTGGCAACGATTTAATTTGGACCCCGATTCCTATGGCTTGGTGACTCTGCATCGTCCCGCCAATGTCGATGATCTTTCTACTCTTACCGAGATTAGCGTGGCCCTCAAGGAAATTTCTGCAGAACTACCCCTTTTGTTTCCGGTCCATCCTCGAACCCGTGACAGACTTAACCAAGCCATGCCTAATTGTGGTGCTATCCGAATCGTCGAACCCTTAGGCTATTTGGACTTTTTGGCCTTGATGGCCAAAGCGCGCTTGGTTTTAACCGATTCAGGAGGTATTCAGGAAGAAACTACTATATTGGGCGTTCCTTGTGTCACAATACGCCCCAATACGGAGCGTCCTGTTACTATAGAATCAGGGACTAATCGGCTGGCGGGAGTCACCAAAGAAGGTATTGTCGGGTGCGCCGGAGATATTTTCTCGCAAAAATCATTACACAACATACCGCCACTGCTTTGGGACGGAAAGGCGGCCGGTCGTATTGTTGATGTAATAGAGAAAGAACTGGTGGGTAGCTAAGAATCCCTTATGACCTTTGTTCTCAATGTTTTGTCTCCGAAAAATCCGAATTCCTTAATCATGGGAAGTCTCAAAAGGCATTCGCTCTCTCATTCAGTCCATTCTTTTGTGGCGTCTGTCGGTTTTCTGATTTGTTGCCTTGTTCCCTACAGGATTCCCTCCCTTTGTGATATTCTGGCTGACTCGAAGCGGATTTCCTAACGTGATTGGAAAAGGCGTAGTCATATTTTTGGCTCGGCTTTTAGTGAGAAGATCCAGGCTATTGGGCGCCTCCAAAAAACTTCCAGCATCCAATATCCTGCAATTGATGTCCGGGAAGTAGATTAATATGTAGAATTAATTAGGTGTTGTTTTCATTCAGGAGGAATCATCCAATGGTTGAAGACAAATGGCTCTGAGAATTTAGGCTAACAGAGTTGGCCGTTCGTAGGGTACATTTTACTGTTCGGTAGAAGGATAACGGGTTCGGTTTTGCGTGAATGGGGTAAGGCTAGTAAATTTTGTATTGTCATTGTCAAGATAAACTTCCTGACGAACGTATTCCAAATCTTCAATCTAATCCCTAAAATATATGGTCGGATATCGGGAAGCAATTTCTTCTAAGGGACCATCACGAAGTTAGGGGGTAGGTGGTGATATGGATTATCAATTCTCTGAGTCCGGAAAGGTTGAAGAAGCTCGAATTCAAGCAGCCTATGCCAAGCGGCAAGGGAGTAATTTATATTCGTGGTTTAATCCGAGTTATGTTTTCATGGCGCAGGAACAAGAACGGCGAATGTTGGTTGCTCTGGAGCAACATGGTTTTGCCCTCTTAAATACCATAAGAATACTTGAGATTGGCTGTGGAAGAGGGTATTGGCTCAGAGAGTTCATCAAATGGGGCGCCAAGCCTCAAAATATTAAAGGGATAGATCTTCTTTCTGATCGCGTCGAAGAAGCCAGAAGGCTATGTCCCGAGGGAGTAGAAATTAAATGTGGGAGTGCGGGGAAACTTGATTTTAGGGACGAAACCTTTGACCTCGTTCTCCAGTCTACTGTTTTTTCTTCCATACTTGATTCTTCTTTACGACAACAAATTTCCCAGGAAATGCTCCGCGTTTTAAAGGAAAATGGTGCTATTCTCTGGTATGATTTCCACGTGAATAACCCCAGAAACCCTGATGTTCAGGGTGTAAATAAGCGGGCAATCCTTCATTTGTTCCCGGGTTGCCGGATTGAACTTCGTCGAATCACTCTGGCTCCTCCTCTTGCCAGGTTTCTTGCGCCCTATTCCTTGTTGGCTTGCTCACTTCTTGAACAGCTTAAAGTATTCAACACGCATTATCTTGGCGTAATTCGTAAGGCATAGGCATTTTCCGGCGAGAGGTACGCTGTGCAATTTTGTTCAAACATCATCAAAGATAGCTCTGAGGCCAAAGGGTTTTAACCGGGCTCTCTGTACTTATGGAACATTTGATTTATAATTTGCCGTACTTCCTTATTTATTTACCGGGGTACTAAAGAATGGACCGATTTTTACCCTTTCATGTCCCTGATATCGGGGAAGAAGAAATTCAGTCGGTGGCTGAAACCCTTCGTTCAGGGTGGTTGACAACAGGTTCGAAAGCCAACCAGTTCGAGGCGGAGTTTGCCCAGCGGGTGGGAGCCCGGCATGCCGTGGCCCTTAATTCCTGTACGGCGGCGTTGCACCTTGCCCTCGAAGCTGTCGGTGTGACCGAGGGCGACGAAGTCATTGTACCCACTATGACCTTTGCCGCCACCGCGGAAGTAGTGCATTATTTTAAGGCGAGGCCCGTACTGGTGGACTGCCGGGTTGATACGCTGAATATTGATGTCGACCAGATTGAAAAGGCGATCTCTAAACGAACAAAGGCGATCATCCCTGTTCATTATGCCGGCCAACCCTGTGAAATGGATCGTCTGCTTGAACTTGCGCGCACTCATCATCTGAAGGTGATTGAGGATGCCGCTCATGCTCTTCCAGCCAGGTATCATGGAAGAATGGTAGGGACGCTCGGCGATATTACGTGTTTTTCTTTTTATTCAACCAAGACGATCACCACTGGTGAAGGGGGAATGGCGACCACTGAGAATAGCAAATGGGCAGAGCGCATGCGAATTTCAAGCCTCCACGGCATCACGCGGGATGCCGTCAATCGATATACCCCTGAGGGCACCTGGTATTACGAAATTTGCTATCCGGGGTATAAGTATAATCTGACCGATATCGCGGCGGCCCTGGGAATTCCCCAACTACGTAAATGTGACCACTATGGAATGATCCGGCAGCGGTATGCCACCCAATATAACGAAGGGTTTAAGGAGATTCCAGAAATTACGATTCCCCACGTAGCCGACGACGTGGAACATGCCTGGCACCTCTACGTGATTCAGTTAGATCTGGAACGGTTGCGGATCGGACGGAACGAAATGATCGATCTGCTGAAAAAACAGGGCATCGGCACCAGTGTGCATTTTATCCCCTTGCATCTTCACCCCTATTATAGGGATAATTATCGTTATCTCCCCAAGGATTTCCCTGTGGCTAGTTCCGTATTTGAACGTATTATATCTCTTCCCATTTATCCTAAAATGACAGAAGCTGATATCCAGCATGTCATTGAGGTGGTCGCAACGCTTATCCAAGCGCACCGGCGATAATTAATCGAGGCATTGGGATTCAGATTTTGTGGTTTCATTGCGTGTTCCCCCTCCTTATAGTGGTAGCTCCCCCGTTCCATTTATTGGAAAATGATCGAGAACGTTATGCGCATTCCATCAAGGTGGTCACAATGTTCATGCAGGAGTACTGGTGATGACCAAGCGTATTGTTGATACACTTGGTGCGTTTTGTGGGTTAGTGGTCTGTGCCCCCCTCTTTGTCTTAATCGCCTTCCTTATAAGAATGGATTCACGAGGGCCTGTGTTATTTAGACAGGTTCGGGTAGGACGCGGCTTTCGGCAATTTTGTCTGTATAAATTTCGCACGATGGGCCATGACGCCTCAGGCAGGGGGGGGGAGCTGACCATAGGCGAGGATCCTCGTGTGACCAGAATTGGACGATTTTTGCGGCAGTTTAAGCTTGACGAACTTCCTCAGCTTTTTAATGTCTTGATAGGTGACATGAGTCTCGTGGGCCCACGCCCGGAAGTGCCCTATTATGTCGAAAAATTTAGGGAGGACTATCAAGATGTTTTGACAGTCCGGCCTGGTTTAACGGATCTGGCTTCTCTTAAGTATATCGATGAACAGGTTCTTCTTGGAAAGGTCGCTAAACCGGAAGACGAGTACACAAGTAAGATCCTTCCGGAAAAAATCCGATTAGCAAGGCTCTATATTGAACATGCTTCTTTAGCTTTTGACTTGGCCGTCATCGCTCAGACCCTGTTGCAACTGCTTGGCATGCAGAATGTCATTTTAAAGGTGACCGACCGAGTCACTCATGATGAGGTAGCTTTTCTCGAAGGTTCGTTTGTCTTTCAACTTCTTTTAGCCTATCGGCGACCTATCATCATTGCGTTAGATCTGACTCTAATTGTGTTGGCCTATTACTTGGCTTTCTGGTTGAGGTTTGACGGCCACATCCCCACAGACGCCGCTCAGCTTTTTCTCAAGACGTTGCCATGGCTGGTTGTGATTCGTGGGATTGCCTTTGTGGTCTTTCACCTCAATGAAGGGTTGTGGAGGTATATTAGTATCTGGGATTTAAAAAAAATTACTGGAGGTGTGCTTGCCGGAACCATAGCTTTTTATGGCGTCCTCAGTTTGGGGTTTGGTCTCACAGGATTTCCCCGGTCCATTTTTATCATTGATAGTATCTTGTTGGTCGGATTTCTTTGTGGAATACGGCTCGCTGTTCGACTATTTCGAGAGCGAAAAATTTTGAGAAAAACCAAACGAGTCCTCATTATTGGGGCTGGAGATGCTGGGGAAAACATTGTTCGAGAAATGCAATCCCATTCAACCTCTTCCTATACGCCAATTGGATTCGTAGATGATGATTTATCCAAAGTGGGTAAGCGCATTCATGGGGTCAAAGTTCT
>DOFS01000603.1 GCA_003523945.1 Nitrospiraceae bacterium
ATCGTCAGTCCGGTGAACCTCACGCAGAAATTCTCGCGCTCCATCATGCCGGCCCTCGAGCACGAGGAGGTGTCCTCTATGTGACGTTAGAGCCCTGTTGCCATACCAATAAGCGCACCCCCCCCTGTGTCCCACTTCTCATTCAGTCCGGCATAGCGCGAGTGTGTGTGGCGATGGTTGATCCCAACCCCCAAGTGAATGGACGGGGCATTCAAAGGCTTACCCAAGCAAACCTTCCGGTGTCAGTTGGTGTCTGTGAAGAGGAATCCAGGCATTTGAATGAGGTGTATGTGCATTGGGTCACGACCGGACGACCGTGGGTGATCCTTAAAGGGGCGATGACGTTGGATGGAAAGATCGCGACGGCCACGGGTGAGTCACGGTGGATTACCGGTGAACGCGCACGACAGGACGTCCATCGCCTACGAAGTGAGGTGGATGCCATTCTGGTGGGAGTCGGAACCGTCATTGCCGACGATCCGGAATTGTCTGTCAGAGGAAAAACCACAACACACGCACGCGTCGGGCGGCAACCGGTGAGGGTGGTTCTCGATAGCCGACTGCGCGTTCCCCTTCATGCCAAGATATTGGAATGGGTTGGTGAGCAGCCGACCATTGTTTGCACGACCACACAGGCTTCCTCCCGAAAAATTGAACTCCTCAGAAAACGGGGTATTCAGGTGTGGGTGTTGTCGGGGCAAGGGGGACGAGTCTCCCTGAAATCCTGTTTGGTCAGATTGGGGAAAACGGGTCTGACCTCCGTAATCCTAGAGGGAGGCGGTACGGTCAATGCCGCAGCCCTTCAACAGGGTTTGGTGAATCGGATAAGGTTATATATGGCTCCCATGTTGCTTGGGGGGCAGGATGCCATCGGTCTCATCGGTGGACAGTCGCCGAAAAAACTGACTGGGGTCCGGCCACTCGCGGATTGCGAAATCAAAAAGCTCGGCAAGGATTGGCTCGTCACAGGAACGATTGAGCCACGGCGGGGAGGGCATGCCTAGGCCTCTGGTCAAAATTCAAGTTGACTGTTTCTGATAACTTCAAAAAATATACAATACCCTCAACAACTGTAACTGTTGCGCACAGGCAAACCGGGGAGAACGCGCTCATGACCAATCTCAATAACGTCGACGAGCAGGATTTAGCGTTTGCGGTAGATCTTTTAGAGCATCCCAGCTTTGCGGCTAAAGTCACGAATCTCATCGGAGGGCCGGTTGAAAGGGCTATCACAATGCTGCCCGACGGTTTTTCCGACAAACTCCTGACGACTACGCAAAAAGCTCTGACCAAGGCGTTGGATTTGGCCGTGTCCAGTTTGGATGAACGGTATCGGGGTGAACCGGCAAATGGAGCCCATCGGGCGCTTTCGATCGTCAGTGGGGGGATAGGGGGAGCATTCGGGCTGATGGCATTGACCGTGGAGTTGCCGATTTCCACAACCCTGATGTTGCGATCCATTGCTGATATTGCGCGAAGTGAAGGGGAATTCATTACAGACGTTCATAGCAAACTGGCCTGTTTGGAGGTGTTTGCCATGGGTGGCACCAGCCAGGCAGATGACGGGGCGGATACCGGGTATTTTGCGGTAAGGGCTGCATTGGCTGGAGCGATGACCGAAGCCGGCAAATATCTGCTCGAACATGGTTTGACCGGGTCGGGAGCCCCGGCCTTGGTGCGATTTCTCTCCAAAATTGCCTCACGATACAGTATTCAAGTGTCGGAAAAAGCCGCTGCCCAGGCGATCCCGTTGCTGGGGGCCGCAGGTGGAGCCACCATCAATTTGCTGTTTATGGATCATTTTCAATGTATGGCCCGTGGCCATTTTATCGTCCGGCGGTTGGAACGGGTTCATGGCAAAGAGGCGGTGCAAGATGCCTATCGAGAATTGGCCGCCAGGAATTAGTTTCGTCGCGTTCTGGTTTGTCATACCCGCCGGTTGTGAGCGGGTATCCATCTGAATGAATTCCAAGGAAATAACCTTGGGGATAGTTAGGATCACACAGAATTTATTATTCTGTCCTTACAGTTTTAGGATGTGTGTTGGGAATCTATATTGGGGATTGCCAGTCAAAACGCTCTGGAAGAGCAACGCACAACTAATGGTGCATCCAACTCAGGGGTCAAAGGGAAATTTGGCGTTTCCGGGTTTCGCCCCGGCAGCTATCATAAATACCAAAAACCCCAGCTAGTGGATTCAGCTCGAAATTATAGTGTTTTTCGTTCCGACCGCAACGGAAGTTAATGGAAAAGCCTACCTATTTATCTTCTACGAAAGCCCCGCATAACCCGCCCTGTCCTTCTCCTTTTAGAGTTTTTCGGAATGTATATTCGCCCATTGTGGTTTTGAACATATAGGAATGCCCGGTGGAATATGAGAGGATAAATAGAGAACGGTTATTGATCTAAAAGCTTCCGTGGTCAAAATTGTAAGGACGATGATCATCATGCCCGCAAAATTTTTGATTCTCCCACCTTTTTGTCTGCTATTCAGCCTGATTGCCCTGTCGGGTTGGGCCAACCCACTTCCCGAAACCGGAAGGGAAAAAGCTTCACAGTCTTCTGATAGAACGCTGACCTCATTGGTGAAAGAATATGAGGAAACTCTCTCTCACGAAAAAGCCCAAGCGTTGTTGGCTGACATTCAACAGAGGCCAGACGCCAATGTTGAATCAATAACCAATATTTTGCTACAGCCCTCCCAATATCAGGCTCAACCGGTTGGTTCTCAACCAAGGCGTTCTATTCGGGTGAGAGGAGAGGAGGCCGAGTATGCCTTGTATGTTCCTCCTTCCTATTCACCAAATAAGCCTATGGCCTTCATTCTCTGTTTGCATGGGGCAGGGTTTACGGGGGAGGCCTATCTGGAACGCTGGATTCCACGTCTGGGTGAGAAATATATCCTGGCTTGCCCTTCGGTGACCATGGGGTCCTGGTGGACCAGATACGGAGAGGAGCTGGTCTTGAAGGTCTTACATGAGGTTCAAACGCAATACCATATCGATTCCGATCGGATCTTTCTCACCGGCATGTCCAATGGCGGCATTGGAACCTGGATTATCGGGATGCATCATGCGGATCGTTTTGCGGGTATCGCGCCAATGGCCAGCGGTATTGATGATGTGCTGTTTCCCTTCGTTGAAAATTTGGTTCACACGCCCGTCTACGTGATTCACGGCGCGGCGGATCAGGTTATGCCCGTGCAGTTAAGTCGCGATTTGGTCAAAGAGATGGAGCGTCGCGGTATTCCCCATCATTACCAGGAGCATACCTGGACGCATCCTCACGCGGGAGGGCATTTCTTTCCCAGGCAGGCCCTGCCGGAACTGATGACCTGGTTTGATGGTCAACAACGAAAGGGACTACCACGGAGCGTCTCGCTGGTTCGGGATGCGACCCATCTCACGCCATTCTCATGGGTGCGGATCGATATGACCGATCAGATTGCCGCCTTTACCGATAACCTGATTGACAGCCGCGATGAATTTATTACGGGAGGGGTATACGCCAAATTACACGCTCAGGTCACAGCTCCCAACAAGATCGTGGTGAGCACCAATCGTATTCACCGCTATACCCTGTTTCTGAATAAGGACCTGGTAGATTTTTTCAAACCCATTATTGTAGAAACGAATGGGGACCTATCTTTTGAAGGCATGATCGAGCCTCGCATCGAAACGCTTCTCCATGAACTTCGGCACCGCTCCGATACCCACACCCTTTTTCCCGCCAAGCTCACCATCGATGTGCCGTCTTCCAATACCGTGAATGAGAAGTAGGGAACCTGCCAGCCTGGTAGGTCCCTTTTTCTTATTGTTAACTAGAATTATGATCCGAATTGGTTGAGGAGTAGAATAGGCCTTGTTTCAGGAAAGCCCCTAACCACATGCCAAACAGGAGAAGAATCCCCAGGTAGCTGCCCGTATCCCGAAACCAGCTGGAATGTTCATGAAATTCAAGAACCTCGAGTTGAGTTGGTGTCATAAATCTTCCGCGAACCGAGACGGTCGCCGAGTGATTCAAAATCTCTTGCGTGGTACCGATTGTTTCACCAGTGAAAATGCCAAGTATATCTCCTGCGGGGGTTTTTACATAATGTGACCGATCCAGTTCCAGAGGACGCCCAGGTCTGCTTTCCGTTTCTTCAAGAGTTCGGACGAAATGGTTATTGGCGTTTCGAGGTCCTTCAATCAGGACCAAAGGCAGCGCGAAATACAGTAGGAGTAACGACGCCGATATCGCCACTTTGAAAGGAGGCAAGTGCGAGATTGGGAGAGGCTGTGATATTCCCTTTCGCCATTGCCATCCTATATAGAGTAAGCCTCCCAGGGTCATGAGATAGGTTGGAAGACTTTCCGGCCAAAATAATCCGATATTCCATAAGTCCCATGAGAGTGGGGCAAAGAAATGGACGCCATTGGCCCATTTTGTTTGAAGGCCATCAAGCACGAGATGAAGGAGGACGTTGACGCCGAGAATCATGAATACGGCTTTAGGCGTTTTTGAAAGGAAGGCCAGGGCTGCGCATAACACCAAGGTGACGACTAAGGATGCTTGGGCGATACAGTAAAGTCGAATGGTATAAGGATCGGTTCCCGGGAGGATTCCCAGTAGGACTCTTTGGAAGATCCATGGGAGATCCGGAAGCAAACAACCCAGGCACACCAGTTTAGGGTCGACCCCAGGTTTGACGGCCTGATTCAGAAGGCCTTGCACGCCGATGTGGGCTAGGGTATTGGGCACGTCTTCCTTTGAAAAAATATGAATTAACCGTTAAAGCCTGGCATGCACCGTTCATGATAATCCATTGCCCTTTGTAAGGGGGTTATCTCTCCAGCCATTACGCTCTCAGGCGCAATTCTATGGTATGCCGCCATGCCTCTCTGGATACCCTCACATGTTATGAAGGAAGAACTTTAACGCGGGCAACCTGTCTCTTGGGTGTGTTCATTTCGATGTGCTTGGCTTGCCCGTGATCTCTATTGGACCACCATCCTAAAGACTTGGCTATCTTTGGCAGCAGAGCGTTTTTCGGAGTTTCTAATGGCAATTGGGATAGGTTTTTTATCGGTTCTATCATTATGCAACTGTAAGAAACGAGGAACTCAATAATGGGTCGGCTTCGTTACATACTCTAATGATAGAAGAGTCAATTGCCGTTTCATGTGGAGTTGGCGGCATCGGTCAATTTGCAAAACAGGTTGAGGAGTTTCATGTCGTCCAGGGAGCCTGGAGGAGTGCCGGCGATTCGGGGATCACCAACCACAATGGCCAGGCATTGCGCCCGGGAGATGGCGACATTCACCCGGTTGCGGTCAAGGATAAAGGCCAGACCGCGTGAACCGTATTCACCGTAACTGGAGCAGAGTGAGAGGATGCAGACAGGGG
>DOFS01000605.1:0-13559 GCA_003523945.1 Nitrospiraceae bacterium
CGCCTTCGCCATGCCCTACCTCCTCTTGATATCCTTGCCTTACCGAATTGGAAAAAACTTAGAAAAACTATTCCCCTTGATTCTTTTTTATAATTTGCTGAGCCATGAGCTTTGGCACTACCTCATAAGACTCAAACTCCATGCTATAGGTAGCCCGCCCTTGAGTCTTTGATCGTAAATCTGTTGAATACCCGAACATTTCACTCAAAGGAACGGCAGCATCAACAATTTGGGAATTTCCTCTAGCCCGCATTCCGTGAATCTTTCCACGCCGGCTATTCAAATCACCTATAACGTCACCCATGAAATCCTGAGGAACAAGAACCTCAACCTTCATCACCGGCTCCAACAAGACCAAATCCGCCTTCTGACACGCACTCACTAATGCCATAGAACCGGCAATCTTAAAGGCCATCTCACTGGAGTCAACCTCATGAAAAGAACCGTCGAACAATGTCACACGGAGGTCGCGCAAGGGATACCCTGCAAGAATACCACTCTCCATTCGCTCTCGAACTCCCTTTTCAACTGGAGCGATATATTCCCTTGGAACCGTTCCTCCAACAATTTTATTCACGAACTCTAACCCTACCCCAGACTCAGCCGGCTCAACCCTGAGCCACACATGGCCATACTGCCCACGACCACCCGTTTGCTTTACATACTTTCCCTCTGCTTCCGCTTTTCCTTTGATGGTTTCCCGGTAAGCTACTTGGGGCTTCCCAACATTGGCTTGCACCTTAAACTCCCGAAGAAGACGATCGACGATAATCTCAAGATGCAACTCCCCCATACCAGAAATAATCGTTTGCCCTGTCTCTTCATCAGATTTCACCTGAAAAGAAGGATCTTCTTGCGCAAGCTTTTCAAGGGAATAGCCCAACTTATCCATATCTTGTTTTGTCTTTGGCTCAACGGCCAAAGAAATAACTGGCTCAGGGAATTTTATAACTTCCAGCAAAATTTGATGCTTTTCATCGCAGAGGGTATCACCCGTCCGAGTATCCTTAAGTCCAACTGCCGCCGCGATATCACCAGCAGAGACTTCCTCAATCTCCTCACGCTTGTTTGCATGCATCTTCAACAAACGCCCAATTCGCTCTTTTTTTCCCTTAGCGACGTTATATACGTAGGATCCAGCCGACAACTTACCAGAGTACACCCTAAAGTAAGTCAATTGACCGGAAAATGGATCTGACATTATTTTGAAGGCTAAAGCGGAAAAAGGCTCATTACTTTCAGGCTTTCGAGTTATTTCTCCCTCCGTAACAGGATCAATACCGACCACCGGAGGAAGATCAACAGGGGAAGGAAGATAATCAACTACACCATCCAACAATGGCTGAACACCTTTATTTTTGAATGCCGACCCACAAAAGACGGGATTAATTTCCAAATCTATAGTCCCAGCCCTGATGGCTCGCTTAACCTCATCTACCCCTAGAACCTCTCCCGCTAAATAGCGCTCCATCACCGCCTCATCAAATTCAACAACTGCGTCCAACAACTTTTCGCGGTACTCTTTCGCTAACTCGAGATACTCATCAGGAATTTCCTGAGTAGAATACGCTGCACCAAGAGTCTCGTCATCGAACACCAGGGCCTTCATGACCAGGAGGTCAATCACCCCTCGAAAACCATCTTCCTTGCCATATGGCAATTGAACCGGAACCGGTTTCGCACCAAGACGATCAACCAAGGACTGAACGCTTGCAAAAAAATCCGCCCCAACCCGGTCCATCTTATTCATAAATACAATTCTCGGAACCCGATACTTATCTGCTTGCCGCCACACCGTTTCAGATTGAGGCTCCACACCCTGAACCGAATCAAAAACAGCTACAGCACCATCCAGCACCCTAAGGGATCGCTCCACCTCAATGGTAAAATCAACATGCCCAGGAGTATCGATAATATTAATTCGATTATCCTTCCAGAAACACGTCGTGGCAGCAGAAGTAATCGTTATACCCCTCTCACGCTCCTGCTCCATCCAGTCCATCGTAGCGGCACCCTCATGCACCTCACCAATCTTATGAGAGACACCGGTATAATAGAGAACCCGCTCAGTTGTCGTAGTCTTCCCGGCATCAATATGGGCCATGATCCCAATATTCCGAGTTCGACTTAATATAAAATCTGTCGCCACAAATCCCTCACACAACAATGCAGCTAAATGCCATACTCACAATATGAATCAGGGAACAAAGACCCGCCCAACTCACAACAAGATAAAGCCCATACAACACGAAAACACAATTTTTACCATCGGTAATGAGCGAAAGCCCTATTCGCTTCAGCCATCCGATGCGTCTCATCCCGTTTTTTTACAGCAGACCCGTTATTGTTGGCAGCATCCATCAACTCGGCCGCCAACTTCTCCCTCATACTCTTACCACTGCGCGCCAGAGCGCTTTGCTTAATCCACCTCAATGCCAGAGCCACCTGCCGAACCGGACGGATTTCAACAGGAACCTGATAAGATGCCCCACCCACCCTTCTTGACTTCACCTCTACCATCGGCTTGACATTTCCCAGCGCAGCATGAAAAACCTTAAGCGGCTCATCACCAGTTTTATCCCTGACGATGTCAAATGCCCCATAACACACTCTTTCCGCCGTACTCTTTTTTCCGTCCTGCAGAAGGATATTCAAAAATCTCCCCACAACCTGATCCTTATACCTTGCATCTTGGACTACCTTTTGACGAAGAACGAGTGGCCTACGTGGCATTTTTTCCCCTAAAAAATTAACGATTTTAAAATTAAATCAGCGAAGGTAAAAGCGCAAAAGCTTACTACTTGGGGCGCTTTGCACCATACTTTGATCGCCCCTGCTTTCGATTAGCAACCCCAACAGCATCCAAGGCCCCACGAACCATATGATACCTAACACCCGGAAGGTCCTTTACCCGGCCGCCCCTTACCAAAACAATAGAATGCTCCTGGAGGTTATGACCCATCCCAGGTATGTAGGCAGTCACCTCTAGACCGGTAGTTAATCTTACCCTGGCCACTTTTCTCAGTGCAGAGTTGGGCTTCTTTGGGGTTGTTGTATACACACGAAGACACACACCCCTCCGTTGAGGGCACCTATTCAAGGCCGAACTTTTACTTTTTTCTTTAATAGCCTTACGGCCGACTCGTATTAACTGGTTAACTGTAGGCATTATAATTCCAATTACTTTTTTGAATTTTCTAAATCAATAATTAATTGAGGCGAACCGAATGATCTTATAGATTCATTTTCGTTATGTCAAGATGGCCAATCATTTTAAAATTAGCCTTTAATGTCATTTTTCACTTGACGAATGAATTTTATTGAAACTTATTTGGTCTTCCGTAGACAGAGCCACATCTTCGGTTCGCTTTGGAACAAATGTTTCGCGATACTCCCCCCAGCCTGTTCCTGCCGGAATCAACCTGCCGACAATCACATTCTCTTTTAAACCACGAAGATCATCGGTACGACCATTAATTGCAGCCTCGGTAAGCACCCGAGTTGTCTCCTGGAAAGAAGCCCCAGAAATAAAGCTGTCAGTGCTAAGGGATGCTTTTGTGATTCCCAACAAGACAGGCTTGCCTAAAGCGGGCTGCCCACCTTCGGAAAGGACCCTCTCATTCTCATCATCAAAGGCAGATTTATTGACCTGAGTTCCAGGCAAAAATGAACTATCGCCGGCATCTTCAATTCTCACCTTTTTCAGCATTTGCCGCGTGATGACCTCAATGTGTTTATCATTAATCACAACTCCCTGAAGACGGTAAACCTCTTGCACTTCATCAACAAGATACTTTTGCAATTCTCTAGGTCCCAAGACGCTTAAAATATCATGGGGATTAGCAGACCCATCCATCAATGGCTCCCCAGCTCTTACCCAATCCCCTTCATGGACGTTTACGTGTCGTCCACGCGGAATAAAATATTCCTTCACATCACCAATCTTGTTATCTACGACAACCTTACGGAGGCCCTTTACAAATCCGCCAAAAGAAACCTCACCGTCAATTTCGGTGACCACTGCATGTTCCTTGGGTTTTCTTGCTTCAAACAATTCAGCTACCCGCGGCAACCCGCCGGTGATATCTTTTGTTTTTGTTGTTTCTCTAGGAATTTTTGCCAACACATCACCTGGAGAGACCAATGAGCCTTTTTCAACAAAAATATGAGCCCCTACCGGCAAAAGGTAACGCGCCGGTGATCCAGAAGAAAGCTTTGCTGTTTTTCCTGATTCGTCCTTAACAGATAATCGTGGCCGCAAATTCGTCCCGGCCTGCTCAATGACCACGCGCCGAGATAAACCTGTGACTTCATCCACCTCTTCCTTCATGGTGACTCCTTCGGCTATGTCACCGAATGCCACCCTACCACCAACTTCAGTCAGAATGGTGAGGGAATACGGATCCCACTCAACAAATTTCTGTCCAATTTCGACCTTTCCTCCATCTGGGACTTTTATCTTACCTCCATACACTACCGGATATTTTTCCCGTTCACGGCCAGTTTCATCACAAACCGCAACTTTGCCATTTCTTACCATTACGACCCAATCCCCCTGCCGGGTCTTCACCGCCATGTTGGGATTATAAAAATCTGCATTTTTCTTGGCATCGAAACTTAAAAATTTAATCGTTCCATCATGCTTGGATGCTAGAACCGTTTGCTCGACAACCTTACTGGCCGTTCCTCCAATATGAAAGGTCCGCATAGTTAACTGAGTCCCTGGCTCCCCAATGGACTGAGCCGCAATGACCCCAACAGGCTCACCTTTTTCTACAAGTCGGCCACGCGCCAAATCTCTCCCGTAGCACTTGGCGCAGACCCCCCATCGAGATTGGCATGTGAGGACCGAACGAATCTTCACATGATCAATTCCAGCCTCTACAATGGTCTTACAAAGGTCTTCCTCTAACTCTTCATGAGCTTTAACAATAATTTCTTGCGTAACAGGATCGTGCACATCCTCTGCGGTTAACCGCCCAAGAATACGCTCATCCAGGGGTTGAATCACTTCCCCTCCTTCAACTAACGCCGAAACAATAATTCCGTCCGTTGTCAAGCAATCCGGCTCACTGATAATCACATCCTGGGCCGCATCTACAAGGCGCCTGGTGAGGTATCCGGAATTGGCGGTCTTGAGTGCTGTATCGGCCAATCCCTTCCGTGCTCCATGAGTCGAGATGAAATACTGCAATACAGTGAGACCCTCTCGGAAATTTGCAGTAATGGGAGTTTCAATAATTTCTCCCGAAGGCTTGGCCATGAGCCCGCGCATTCCCCCCAATTGCCGAATCTGCTGCGAACTGCCACGAGCACCTGAATCCGCCATCATATAAATTGGATTAAGGCCTTCTGCGGCACCTCGTCCGCCTCCCTCTTTAATTTCCTTCATCATTTCAATGGCAACTTCCTCGCCAACATGGGCCCAAATATCGATAACTTTGTTGTACCTCTCCCCATTGGTGATCAATCCCTCACTGTATTGGTCCTGAACTTGGGAAACATCTCCTTTGGCCCGCTCGATTAACTCTTTTTTGCGAGAAGGAATATGCATATTATCGATACAAATGGAAACACCTGCTTTGGTGGCATAGGAGAATCCCAAATCTTTTAATTGATCAAGCATGACAACTACTTCATGCAAACCGGCTTGACGATACACACGATCAATCAGTTTCGTCAGTTCTTTTTTCGTCATAAGCTGATTTACATGTGAAAAAGGCATACTGGTTGGCAAAACCTCAGAAAGAATCACTCGTCCAACCGTCGTATCAATCATATCTCCATCAATTCGTACTTTTATCCTCGCCTGCTCTTCAACTTCCTGGGAATCATAGGCAATTCGAACTTCATCTGTAGACGAAAAGATCTTCCCCTCCCCACGGGCCCCGTCACGATCCTTGGTCAACCAATAACACCCTAAGACCATATCCTGAGAGGGGATAGATAATGGTCGCCCATTGGCGGGTGAAAGAACATTATTTGCCGCCATCATTAATACCCGAGCTTCAATTTGGGCTTCCACTGAAAGCGGAACATGTACAGCCATTTGATCCCCATCAAAGTCAGCATTAAAGGCTGCACAGACTAACGGATGGAGCCGAATGGCTTTCCCTTCTACCAAAATAGGATCAAAAGCCTGAATTCCCAGACGATGAAGAGTTGGCGCACGATTCAGCATAACGGGATGCTCTCGAATAACCTCATCAAGAACATCCCAGACTTCTGGACGCTCCTTTTCGACCAAGCGCTTAGCACTTTTTATTGTGGTTGCTGCTCCACGCTCTTCCAGCTTATGGAAGATAAACGGCTTAAATAATTCCAAAGCCATTTTCTTGGGCAACCCGCATTGGTTTAGCCGTAATTCTGGACCAACTACAATCACCGAACGCCCGGAGTAATCCACACGTTTTCCAAGAAGATTCTGCCTAAATCGCCCCTGTTTTCCTTTGAGCATATCGCTTAAAGACTTCAGCGGACGCTTATTGGCGCCACGGATGACCCGGCCACGACGCCCATTATCAAACAACGCGTCAACCGCTTCCTGAAGCATTCGCATTTCATTGCGGATAATGACACCGGGAGCCTTCAATTCCACCAATCGTTTTAGACGGTTATTGCGATTAATCACTCGACGATACAGGTCATTAAGATCTGAAGTAGCGAACCGCCCCCCATCCAACGGCACCAGTGGGCGAAGCTCAGGTGGCAAAACCGGAATGGCATCCATAATCATCCATTCTGGATTATTTCCTGATTTATGGAACGCCTCAATTACCTTCAATCGTTTCGTAAGTTTTTTCCCAACAGCCGCGGACGTCGTACTCTTAATCTTGACATGCCGTTCATCCCACAAAGCGTTAATATCCACCTTGCGCAATAATTCCCGAATAGCTTCGGCCCCAATACCCACTTTAAAAGAATTGGCCCCATATTCCTCGACGCACTCACGATATCTTTCCTCAGTCAGGAGCTCTCTTTCTTTCAAATTCGTATTGCCAGTATCCAAGACCACGTACGCCTCAAAATACAGGATTTTCTCCAACTGCTTTAAACTCATATCCAAAAGAATGCCAATCCGGCTGGGCACACCCTTGAGAAACCAGATGTGAGCAACCGGAGCAGCCAATTCGATATGGCCCATTCTTTCGCGTCGAACTTTCGACTGGATGACTTCCACCCCGCATTTATCACACACAATCCCACGGTGCTTCATCCGTTTGTATTTACCGCAATTACATTCCCAATCTTTGGTTGGACCGAATATTTTCGCGCAAAACAGGCCATCCCGTTCAGGCTTAAAGGACCGATAGTTAATAGTCTCAGGCTTTTTTACCTCGCCATAAGACCACGAGCGAATCTTCTCAGGGGAAGCGATACGAATTCGCATGGCATCAAATGAAACCGCATCACGAGGTTTTTCAAAAAGCGAATAGATACTATCCAAGTTCGTTCCTCCGATTATGTTGAATGATGGGACCGCACAACCACGCTAATTTTCTAATCAGCAGATTTGATCAACTCCACATCCAACCCTAAACTTTGCAATTCCTTCACTAGGACGTTAAAGGACTCCGGAAGACCAGGTTCCAGAAAGTTCTCACCTTTCACGATTGCTTCATACATTCGAGACCGTCCCGGCACATCATCTGATTTCACGGTCAAAAATTCCTGCAAGGTGGAAGCTGCCCCATATGCCTGCAGAGCCCATACCTCCATCTCCCCTAAACGCTGACCACCAAATTGAGCCTTTCCTCCAAGAGGTTGCTGCGTTACCAAAGAATATGGTCCGATTGAGCGAGCGTGAATCTTATCGTCCACCAAATGGTGGAGTTTCAACATATACATGTATCCCACCGTGACCGGACTCTTAAATGGTTCGCCTGTCCGGCCATCATAAACCACCGATTGTCCTGACTCAGGAAGGTTCGCTTTTTTCAATAATTCCTTGATTTCCTTTTCCGATGCTCCATCGAATACCGGAGTTTCTACCTGAATTCCTAAAGCTTTTGCCGCCCAGCCCAAATGAGTCTCAAGAATTTGCCCCACATTCATTCGAGAGGGAACCCCCAACGGGTTCAAAACGATCTGAACAGGGGTTCCATCCGGGAGATACGGCATATCCTCTTCAGCCATAATTCGAGAAACGACACCCTTATTCCCATGGCGCCCGGCCATTTTATCGCCCACCGCAATTTTTCTTTTAATCGCTAAATACACCTTGACCAGCTTAATAACCCCGGGAGGCAATTCATCGCCACGTCGAAGACGACCAACTTTTTCATCGTATTGTGTCTGTAAGATTTCAATTTGGTCTTTCGCTTCCCGTTCAATTTCATCCAACTTTTTTTGTTCTTCAGCGTCGGCCAGAATCACCCGACGCGCATCATCATCAGATAACTTGCGAAGAACTTCTGCGGTAATACGGCCCTTTTTCTTTAAAATCACTTCTCCACTATCAGGATCCATTAAATCCCGTCCGACAAATTGGCCAAGCAATAGCTTCCGAATCTTACGATTCCGTTCTTCTTCGATGATCCGCAATTCTTCTTGGTAGTCCCGCTCGACTTTGACCCGATCATCGGTCTCAATCGTCCGGGACCGCTCATCTTTATCTACGCCTTTTCTGGAGAAGATCTTGACATCCACGACAATACCTTCAATGCCTGGAGGAACCTGGAGGGAGGTATCCTTCACATCTCCAGCCTTTTCCCCAAAAATCGCACGCAATAATTTTTCCTCCGGCGTTAACTGTGTCTCTCCTTTTGGCGTGACTTTTCCAACAAGAATATCGCCGGGTTTGACTTCCGCACCAATTCGTACGATGCCACTTTCATCCAAATTTCGAAGAGCCTCTTCCCCAAGATTAGGAATGTCCCGGGTAATTTCTTCTTTTCCCAATTTAGTGTCCCGCGCCTCGACCTCAAACTCCTCGATATGAATAGATGTAAAGACATCTTCTTTGACTAATTTCTCACTTAAAAGAATGGCATCTTCATAGTTGTACCCACCCCATGGCATAAAGGCGACTAATATATTTTTCCCCAATGCCAACTCTCCTCGATCCATAGCTGGACCATCCGCTAATACTTGACCTTGCTTGACGGGTTGCCCAATTCGAACAATGGGGGTTTGTGTGATACAAGTATTTTGATTCGTGCGCTGGAATTTGATCAAGTCATACGAATCCAGGATTCTTGATCCCTTTTTCTTGTCATCCTTTTCCTTGAGTCCCGTTCTCACCACTATTCGCCTCGCATCTACCGACTCAACAATTCCATCTCGTTGAGCGATAGCCAAATATCCAGAATCTCTCGCGACAACGGCTTCCATGCCCGTTCCCACCAAAGGTGCCTCACTTTTGATGGTGGGTACTGCCTGGCGTTGCATATTCGACCCCATAAGCGCACGATTTGCGTCATCATGTTCTAAAAATGGAATTAACGCAGTCGCCACACTCACCACCTGCTTTGGAGAAACATCAAGATAGTCCACTTTATCTGGAGTGGTAGTCACAAATTCCCCTGCTTCTCTGGCCGTAATCGTCTCTGAGGTGAGCGTCCCCTCTTTATTCATTGCTGAGTTAGCTTGAGCGATGACCACCTGGTCTCCATCCAATGGCGAGAGAAACTCAACGTCGTCTGTTACGCGACCTTTTCTAACCTTTCGAAAAGGCGCCTCAATAAACCCAAACTCATTGATTCGAGCGTACGTCGCCAATGAGGTAATCAACCCAATATTTGGTCCTTCCGGCGTTTCAATAGGGCAAATTCGACTATAGTGAGACGGATGAACGTCCCGCACTTCAAATCCAGCACGTTCCCTGGTCAACCCTCCTGGCCCTAAAGCCGACAGCCTTCGCTTGTGGGTGATTTCGGCCAACGGGTTCGTTTGATCCATAAACTGCGACAGCTGACTACCGGCAAAAAACTCCTTTATGGCACCAACTATTGGCTTGGCATTGATCAGGTCATGAGGCAACACCGTTTCCATGTCTAGCAGATTCATCCGCTCCTTAATGCTTCGCTCCATTCTAGCCAGACCAATGCGTATTTGATTTTCCAACAACTCACCAACTGATCGAACACGTCGATTGCCTAGATGGTCGATATCATCAACAGCACCTTTTCCGGCTTTGAGGTCCACCAAACATCTCACTACTTCGACAATGTCTTGGGCGGATAAAGTCCGTTGCTCCAGAGGCAAATCAAGGTTAAACCGCTTGTTCATCTTTAATCGACCAACGGGGGAAAGGTCATATCGCTTAGGATTCAAAAAGAGATTTTCGAACAACAACTTTGCGGACTCAATAGAGGGCATCTCACCTGGCCGAAGCCGTTTATAGATTTCCACCCAGGCTTCTTCTTTTGAATTGGTCCGTTCTGCTTCCAACGTATCCAGAATGACAGGGCTGGTCGTGGGACTATCAAGATAAATAACCTTAAAACCTTCAACCCCGCTTTCGAGAATCCGTTCCATCACGGGTGCCGTGAGTCGTTGATTTTTCTCTAAGATAACCTCCTGCGTTCCAGGATCCACCAGTTCGGTTAAGACGGCTCTCCCAATCAAATCTTCTTGCTTGATAGGAATTTCTTTTATTCCAGCTGAACGAATTCGCCCCATGAGCGTTTTATTAAGTTTGGTGCCTTCCTTGACTAATGGCTCACTAGATCCCTTCTCAAAGAGGTCAGCAGGTGACCGTAATCCTGCATGAATGTCCGGATCCAGCTTGCGGAGCAACGCACCATCCACGACACGCACTTCCTCCACGGGGTAATACATCTTAAGAAGATCATCCGTGCTAAACCCAAAACCTTTTAATAAAATTGTGGCTGGCATCTTCCTGCGGCGATCGATTCTTACATACAAGATATCTTTGGCATCATATTCAAAATCCAGCCACGACCCTCGATATGGGATGATCCGACCAGAAAACAAGACCTTTCCACTTGAATGAGTTCGGCCCTTGTCATGGCCAAATGATGGTCCAGGAGATCGATGCAACTGACTTACCGCCACCCGCTCCGTGCCATTCACCATAAAGGTGCCACGTTCGGTCATCAAAGGCAGCTCACCGACATAGACTTCCTGCTCCCTAACATCCAAGACTCTGTTTTTCACACTTTTATCTTGTTGATCAAAAACAACCAATCTCACCCGAAGCTTTAAAGGCGCAGCAAAGGTCATTCCCTGTTCTATACATTCCCTTGTGTCATACTTGGGAGTTCCCAGGGAATAGCTGGAAAATTCTAAAATGGCTGAATTGTTATAATCCATAATGGGAAACACACTTTTAAACGCCGCATGCAATCCCTTGTCCTCACGACGATCCGGCAAAGTCTCCGCCTGCAAAAATTCCTCATAGGAACGTCGCTGAACCTCGACTAAATCCGGAATTTCAATATGTGAGCGTATTTTTGAAAAGCTATGTCGCTGAACACTGCCTTCAAAGGCTGGTTGTCCCATTCCTGTCTCCTTAAGGATTAACGGCCACTTCAGCTTCCTGCTGGCCCTCGAACTTTTCTAGTCTCTACTTCGAGTCCTCAAAATGAGGGGAACCCTACTTCACTTCGACCGTTGCGCCAACGTCTTGAAGTTTTTTCTTAATATTTTCGGATTCCTCTTTGGACACGCCTTCTTTTACCGCCTTGGGAGCCGCCTCAACGAGGTCCTTAGCTTCCTTCAAGCCCAGCCCAGTAATCTCACGCACCACTTTAATGACTTGAATCTTTTTGTCCGCCGGAGCACTACCAAGGACTACTGTAAATTCCGTCTGCTCTTCAGTTGCAGGAGCAGCAGCGCCAACCGCAGCAGGCATGACCCCAACCGGAGCCGCTGCCGTCACACCGAATCGATCCTCCAAGCCCTTAACAAGATCTGACAATTCCAGAACACTCATGCCCTCTATAACCTTAATAAAATCTTCCTTTGACATTTTAGTCTCTGTTGCACTCATCTCCCCTTCTCCTTTCTGCGTTTTGTTTTCTTGTATTGCGGCTAATACCGCAACAATACTTCTTACAATTTGACCCAATACACCAACAAACCCTCGAATTGGCCCTTGGAAGGCCGACAGTAACATCGACAACAATTCTGCCTTTGACGGCAAATCTGCCACAGAGGAGATACGAGTTGGATCAAGCTCGACTCCATCCAGAATTGCGCCTTTGAGCTGCAATTTCTCTTCACATTTTTCACTTTTAATAAAATCCCGTATAACTTTCGCCGGCAATACCGGATCATCGTATCCGATGACCATTGCCGATTGACCCCTAAAGAAAGGTTGTAAAGGAACAAGGCCCGTTCCCCCAATAGCCCTCACGGCAAGCGTGTTTTTCACTACATGTAAGTTTGCCTTTGCCTGCCGAAGTTTTTTCCGCAAATCATTAATTTGATTCACGGGCATACCTGCGCACTCAGTGACAATGGCAATCCTCGCTCGAGCGAATCGCTCATGCATGGTTGCCACGGCTTCATTTTTATCAGTTTTTTTCATACCTCTGAACTCACCTGCTGAGATTAAAATTTCAACTGACCTGCTTTGCGATCGCTACTCCGTCTAGATGAATACCCGGTCCCATGGTGCTTGATAATGTCGCACTTTTGACATATTTCCCTTTACTGGATGCGGGTTTAGCCTTCATGATCGAATCAAAAACGGATTGAGCGTTTTCTTTAATCTGTTGCTCCTGAAAGGACACCTTTCCAACAGGTACATGAATGTTTCCTGCCTTATCAACCTTATACTCTACTCTACCCCTTCTGATCTCCTGGATGGCTTTACCAACCTCAAATGTGACTGTTCCAGTTTTAGGATTAGGCATTAACCCTCGCGGTCCTAAAACTTTCCCCATTCTCCCGACAGCGCCCATCATGTCTGGAGTCGCAATCATGGAGTCAAAATCCAACCACCCATCTTGAATTTTCTGCAGGAGATCATCGCCCCCTACATAATCGGCACCAGCCTCCCTGGCCTCCTGTTCCTTTTCCCCCTTGGCAATCACCAAAATCCTGACCTTTTTTCCCGTTCCGTGAGGAAGGACCGTGGTCCCGCGAACCATCTGATCCGCACGCTTAGGATCTACCCCAAGGCAAAGAGACATCTCTACCGTTTCATCAAATTTGGCAAAAGCGGTCTGCTTAACCAGGGCACTTGCCTCATCCAGTGAATAAAGGGTTTTCGTTAACTTCGCTAAAGCCGATTCAAATTTCTTTCCCACGGCGCATACCCTCTCTTAAAAGCCTCACAATAATTACCCTTCAACCGCAATGCCCATACTTCTCGCAGTTCCTGCAATGACTTTCATCGCAGCCGGAACATCACTGGCATTTAAATCTTCAACCTTTAGCTTAGCAATGTCCTCAAGCTGCGACAGAGTGATTGTTCCAACTTTATTTTTATGTGGAATTCCTGAACCCTTTATGATTCCTGCAGCCTTTTTCAATAGATCCGACGCAGGAGGAGTCTTGGTCACGAAGCTGAAGCTTCTATCTTTATAAACAGAAATGACCACCGGGATAATGCTACCCTCTTGCTTCTGGGTCCTAGCATTAAACTG
>DOFS01000605.1:13772-14083 GCA_003523945.1 Nitrospiraceae bacterium
TGTAATTTAATTTGACTAACGACTTCTTTGGCCATGCCTTCACCTACCTTGCATCGACTTGGTATTGCTTAAAATAAAAAAGAAATACTCCACATAATTCTAAACGCGCTCAACCTGAGAAAACGCCAATTCCACCGGTGTTGATCGACCAAAGATACTGACTAGTGCCTTGACCCGACCATGATCCTGATCCACCTCATCCACCAATCCATTGAACCCTAAAAATGGGCCATCCACAATTCTGACATTGTCCCCTTTTGAAAAGTTCGCCAACTCTCTTGGGGCTGTCACCCCAGACTCCAACTGCTTTA
>DOFS01000433.1 GCA_003523945.1 Nitrospiraceae bacterium
GTCAGTGAGAAATTTTTGCAGGAAATCGGGTGCCCGGTTATGAATATTCATCACTCCTTTCTGCCGGCATTTGTCGGGGCCAAGCCCTATCATCAAGCGTATGATCGTGGAGTCAAGATCATCGGAGCGACCGCGCATTATGCTACACCCGAATTGGATGAAGGCCCTATCATCGAGCAGGACGTGGTCCGTGTCGGTCATAGGGATACCGTGCAAGACCTCATTCGTAAAGGCCGTGATCTTGAAGTGCTGGTCCTGGCCAGAGCGATCCGACTGCATGTTGAGCATCGGGTGTTGGTCTATGGACGAAAAACGGTCGTGTTCGATTAGGGGGCTTTTGAGCAAGTTTGCCCTGGGTTTAGCGAATTCAACCGTCAGGACCATTTCTCTCAGAGTAATAGCCTCACCGATACTTTTCCAATTCTGTCAAAACTGTAATCTTTCTGTCATCCTGCTGTTTGTGATGGATTGTTATCATTCCTCACATGCATAGGCTATTGTCCTCTCTGATGATGTGTAGCCTCTTAAGCTTGTCGCTCACGGGCTCCATTCAATTTCAAGATCGTCCCCTGAAGGCGGACGAATCCGTGTTTCGCATAGAAACGCGCACCCTGTCTAGCGAAGGCCTACGGGAGCTCATCGAGAGTGCCACTGGACAGAAAACCGATTGGCCTTCCAAATCGTGGGACGTTGATTGCCTCACTCTGGCAGCGTGGTATTTCCATTTCGATCTGGCGTTGGCTCACGCTCAAGTTGGCACCGCAGATGCGGCCACCATCACGGCAGTTCAGCGGCCCAATCCCAGTATCACGATGTTGCCTACCTGGGTTAACAGTGCGGCGACAGGAATCAATCCTTGGATTATCGCCAGTGCGCTTAAAATTCCCATCGAATTCGGAGGAACGAGAGCATCCTTAGGTTTCTTGGATCTTTAATAAAAGGAAACGTCGTGTTACTCAAGGCATTCTTTTTCACCATGGGCTTCAGATCGGCACAACTCCTTAGGCTTTTCATGGGAGTGGTCCTGCTCGTCCCTGGATGTGCGATTGCTCCCACGGATTTTTCACAAGTGAGCGACCGCCTGGAAGAGCGAACCGGTTTTCGATCCGGGCTAAAAGATGAACCTGAGAAAACCGTGATTCCTCCAGACGTCTCCCTTCAGGATGGTGTCACGCTGGAAGAAGCCATTACGATCGCCTTATGGAACAACGCCGCCTTTCAGGAATCCCTTTCGGGATTAAGTGTATCGGAAGCTGAACTCATTCAGGCAAATATGTTGCAGAACCCGCAGTTCTGGGGACTATTTCCAACAGGTCCAAGCCCACCAGGGGGCCCCTTGGAATTTGCCATACGCTTTCCTTTGGAGGCCCTCTGGCTTCGGCCACATAAAGTGGCAGCCGCACAACGTAAAATGGAGCAGACCGTGGAGGGACTGATTCAAAATGGATTAACCCTCGTGCGTGATGTCAAAGTCGCATTTGCCAATTCACTTCTTGCCGAACAACGCCTGGGCTTAACCGTGAAGCATGCCGAAATCCTTCGGCACATCGCTCAAATCATGGAATCCAGATGGCAAGCGGGTGAAATCAGCGAACTCGAGGCCGGAACGTTCAGGATCAGTGCCTTGCAAGCCGGGGAGCAGATTCATCAATTAATGCATGAGGTGACTCTGGTTCGTGAACAATTCCGTGCTCTGATCGGATTAGGCTTTGAAGACGCTTCCATCGTCTTGCAACACTCCGCAACCTTACCCACCACACAACGGAGTGCCGAGGAATTGTTGACTGATGCCCTCGCCACCCGTCCCGATCTGCGCGCGACGGAGTTGGAGTTAGAAGCGGCCGGTCAACGGGTCGGTTTGGCACGCAAAGAAATTTTTGTGCTGACCGGAATTTATCGAGCCCAACAAACCACCACCGATCCGTTTAATTCCCGTCCAGGACTTCAATTCACCATTCCAATTTTCAATCAAAACCAGGGCGGAATTGCCCTGGCGGAAGCCGGGGTGGCGATTGCCGCTCGCCGGTATGTGACCATACGCGATCAAATCGCCCTCGAAGTCCGACAGGCACACACCCGATGGCTTCAGACCGAATCCAGCGTCCGCAACTGGCGGCAACGAATGCTGCCAGCTCACCAGACGGCAACCCTTCAAGCACAAAAGGCCCTTGAAGCCGGGGACGCCACAGCCCTGTTACCCCTGGCAGCTCAGCAAAACTGGATTCAAGCGCGGATCCGTGAAATCGAACTGGTCGCGGGCCAACGCCAAGCTATTGCTGAACTTGAACGCGCCATTGGTCATTCACTTCTTTCCCAACCTCATCATGCTCCAGAACCTCGGCTGGCGCCATCATGAACCACCCTCTATCGACCGCGACCATGGCCCCAGTGCAATGGAACAAATCGTTCGGAATATTTAGAAGCCATCGATCATACCGGTCCAAGTTTGCCTGTATGATATTCATAAGCCTGCTAACCGGTATGACAATTCCAAAGGCCGTGGAGTCGGGTGAACAACCCAGCCTGGCACAAGTGGAGCACATCGCCAGGGAAACGACCTTCAATACCATTCAGTTGACTCCAAAGGCGGAAGAGCGACTCGGGATCACGACCGTGGCCCTTGAACGTCGAACAGTCAACCAAACCCGCCTGTATGGAGGCGAACTCATTTTGCCCCTGAATCAATTGGCGGCCGGCGCGAAACGGTTCTCTTCCAAAGACACACAATCGGTCTTCACGATCCTGCCGTTGATGACTCCTGCGGATCAAATTCGCGTGGCGGAGGCCCAAGTGAATGCCGACGGACAGGTTCAAGCTGCCAAGGTCCAGGTTGATGCCGCTCAGGTACTCTTAGCACGTGCGCAACGTCTCCTTCGAGACCATGCGGGGAGTCAACGTGCTGTCGATGAAGCCCAGGTCCAATTTCGATTGGCGCAGGCGACCCTGGCGGAAGCGCATGCCAGACGTCAGTTGCTGGGACCTCCCCTTCTCGCGATCGCGAGTCCTGATCGATTCTGGATACGTGTGCCGGTGTATGTCGGTGTTCTCAATGACATCAACCGCCGGGAATCTGCCCGAATGGAACCTCTTGGGAATTTCAACGGACAGTCGGGGGTTGAGGTCAACCCTGTCTCGGCCCCTCCCTCTTCCAATCCGATCGCAGCGACCGTTGATCTCTTCTACGAAGTCGCCAATTCCAATAAGGAGTGGCAACTTGGTCAAAAGGTTCAGGTCTTTCTGCCATTAATGCAAACCGGAGACAGCCTGGTCGTGCCATGGTCAGCCGTCATCGTGGATATTTATGGCGGGACGTGGGTGTACAACAAGCATGCTCCACACACGTTTGTTCGTGAGCGTGTGCAGGTCAGTTTCATTCAGGATTCAGAAGCCGTGTTAGCTTCCGGCCCGACGCCCGGCTCGGAAATTGTCCTCCAGGGTGCGGCAGAACTGTTTGGGACAGAAGTCGGATTCGGTAAATAACGCGCTTCACCATGGCCTGGCTCATCACCACATCATTGCGATTTCGTGTGCTGATCATGGCGTTGGCCGGCTTTCTCCTTGTGTACGGGTTCTGGATCTTGCCGTCAACCCCACTGGATGTGTTCCCCGAATTCGCATCTCCCCGGGTGGAGGTACAGGTTGAGGCCCCCGGCCTTTCCACCGAAGAAGTGGAAAATCTGATCACGCTTCCTATTGAACAGGCACTCAATGGATTACCATGGATGGAGACGATTCGTTCGAAAACCGTTCTGGGACTTTCTTCGGTCGTGCTCATATTTCAGGAAGGCACGGATCTCATACGGATTCGCTCTCTGGTTCAAGAGCGGTTGGCCCTGGTGTCCCCCTCCCTTCCAGCCGTCGTGCGTCCCCCGGTCATCCTGTCACCGCTTTCCTCCACCAGCCGTGCGCTCAAAATTGGCCTCTCATCACAAACCCTGTCTCGCATGGAACTCACAGATCTGGCTCTTTGGAAAATCCGGCCTCGTCTCAGGGCCCTACCGGGAGTGGCCAATGTGGCCATCTGGGGACAGCGGGATCGTCAATATCAAGTGATTGTCGACCCACGCCGCTTACAGGCCAATGGGATCAGCCTGAATGCCGTGATTCAAGCCACACGTGACGCCTCGCTCGTGACAGGCGGAGGGTTTATTGAGACGCCGAATCAGCAGTTGCCGATTCGCCAGCTTTCTCCCGTCACCACTCCGGAGGATCTGGGGAAAACGGTTGTGAGTTTCAAGAACAATGTTCCTATCCGGTTAGGGGATGTGACTCGTGTAGTGGAGAGCCATCCACCCCCTATCGGCGATGCCATTATCAATGACGCTCCAGGGCTGCTCCTGATTGTGGAAAAACAGCCTTGGGGCAATACCTTGGAGGTGACCCGTCAAGTGGAAGCGGTCCTTGACTCGATGCGCCCAGGACTGACAGGGGTGAAAATCGATTCGACCATTTTTCGCCCGGCGACTTTTATCGAAATGTCACTTGAGAATCTTCAACAGGCCATGTTGCTTGGTAGTGTACTGGTCATCATGGTCCTGGTGGCGTTCTTATTTGAATGGCGAACCGCGGTTATCAGCCTCGTGACGATTCCCCTCTCACTGACGGCTGCGGCGGTGGTCCTGCATTTTCGAGGGGGAACAATCAATACCATGGTGCTGGCTGGTTTGGTCATTGCGCTTGGAGAGATTGTCGATGATGCCATTATAGATGTTGAAAACATCATGCGCCGGCTCCGGCTCAATCAGAAGTCCCCCAATCCTTCTTCGGCCTTCCAAATCGTACTCCTGGCCTCCCTTGAAGTACGAAGCGCGGTGGTCTTTGCCAGTTTAATTGTGTGTCTTGTCTTCTTGCCGGTATTCTTTTTGCCGGGATTGTCAGGGGCGTTCTTTGGGCCCCTCGCGTTGTCCTACGTCCTCGCCATCATGGCTTCCTTATTGATCGCGCTCACCGTCACTCCGGCCCTCAGCCTCACGCTATTGCCCCAAGCGCCGATGAGGCGTCATGAAGCACCCTTGGCCAGGATACTGAAAACAGGATACCGCTCTCTTCTGCCTCATCTCGTCAACCGGCCTCGTTGGTCCGTCGCGATTCTTATCGGCACCTTGTCCACGACCCTCATGGCATTACCGCTCCTTGGAGAAGAATTTTTACCGAACTTTATGGAACGCGACTTTCTCATGCACTGGGTCGGGAAACCCGGCACCTCTCTCGAAGCCATGCAACGCAGCACGCTTCGAGTCAGCGAGGAATTGCGCACGATCCCGGGAGTTCGGAACTTTGGGTCTCACATTGGCCGTGCCGAGGTTGCGGATGAGGTCGTCGGCCCCAACTTTGCCGAACTGTGGATTAGTCTCGATCCGAATATCGATTATGCACCCACGGTGCGAAAAATCCAGGAAGTGGTAGACGGCTATCCAGGGCTCTATCGTGATGTCCTGACCTATTTGCGAGAACGGATTAAAGAAGTGCTGACGGGCACCAGCGCAGCAATCGTCGTGAGAATCTATGGGCCGGATTTGGACATTTTGCGTGAAAAGGCCCAAGAGGTCTACGCATCGCTCAGTGACACCAAGGGCCTTATTGACCTCAAAGTGGAATCTCAGGTTTTGGTGCCTCATATTCAAATTCGTCTACGACCTGACGTAGCCGCGAATTTGGGATTGGCACCCGGCCAGATCCGATCAGCGGTGTCCACCCTTCTTCAAGGTTTCAAAGCCGGAGAAGTCTATCAGGATCAAGAGATTTATACTGTGGCGGTTTGGGGGGAAGCGTATCTCCGAACGGATGTGCAGGCATTGAGGCATCTCCCACTTGAAACTCCTGGAGGGACGCTCGTTCCATTGGGCGATATTGCGGAGATTACCATCGTACCGACTCCTAATGAAATCAAGCGCGAAGCGGCTTCACGCCGGATTGATGTGACTGCCAATGTCGCCGGACGGGACCTTGGCAGCGTCGCCCGTGAGATTGAATCGCGGGTCACTCACATCCCGTTTGATCGGGGATACCATCCGGAAATTCTAGGAGAATACGCGGCGCGGCAGGAATCGCAGAACCGGTTGTATGCCCTGGCAGTTCTCTCTTTCATCGGCATTCTTGTCTTACTGCATGTGGACTTTGGAAACGTGAGACTAGTCAGCATGGTGGCCTTGACCCTGCCTTTCGCCTTGATCGGTGGCGTGGTAGCGGTCTTTATGAGCGGTGGGGTCCTATCACTCGGGTCGCTTGTCGGCTTTGTGACCGTTTTAGGTATTGCAGCCAGGAACGGCATCATGCTGATCAGCCATTATCGGCACCTTGAAACCCGGGAAGGAGAGCGATTCGGATCCAATCTGGTCATGCTGGGATCGGAAGAACGGTTGGTTCCGATTCTTATGACCGCCTGTACGGCTGGATTAGCTCTCCTCCCCCTTGTCCTTGGAGGAAACAAACCGGGACATGAAATCGAATATCCCATGGCCATCGTGATTCTTGGTGGTTTAACAACCTCAACTGTTCTGAATCTCTTTCTGTTGCCATCTTTATATACGGCATTCGGACAAGGAAACCTCGAAAAATAAATGACCGTGTTCAATATTGTGTCATTATTGGGCGCGATCATGGCATTGGCGTGGTAGCAAAAAATGGTATTCTCATGCTGGACTCGGTACACCGATTCGAGTCGCAAGGTGAAAGTTTGGACGATGAGCTGACGACATCCGGGGGGTGGCGGTTGCGTCCGGTATTGATGACGTCGCTGGGGGCGGCGTTGGGCCTCTTTCCCTTAGCCTATGGAATCGGTGCCGGTTCGGACATGTTGAAACCCTTGGCTATTGGTGTCATTGGGGCGTTGACCCTGTCCGTGTTAGTCTCATTGGTGGCGACGCCCACCTTATATTTTGTCATGCGAAGGCTGCTCCGCCGCAAGGGAACCATGACATGCGCATTCTGATTGTCGAAGATGAAAAGAAAGCCGCGGCCTATTTGCAAAAGGGGCTGACCGAGCAAGGGTTTGTGGTTGATGTTAGCGCGGACGGCGAAGAAGGCTTGCAACTGGCTCGCATGGTCGAGTACGACCTCCTCATTCTCGACGTCATGATGCCGTTGCGTGATGGCTGGTCGGTACTCCGGGAGTTGCGGAGTAGCGGCAAGCCGACTCCGGTTTTGTTTCTCACGGCGCGAGATTCTGTCGATGATCGGGTGAAAGGTTTAGAGCTGGGTGCTGACGACTATTTAGTCAAACCCTTTGCCTTTGTCGAACTGCTGGCGCGCATTCGTTCAATTCTCCGGCGTGGCCCCGCACGACAACCAGAACAGTTCGGATTGGCCGATCTCACACTTGATCCCGTTCGTCACAAAGCCTTCCGAAACGGCCAGCGGTTGGATTTGTCCCCAAAGGAGTTTGCCTTGCTATCTTTATTCCTGCAACGGCCCACGGAAGTGTTGTCACGAACGCTGATCGCCGAGCAAGTCTGGGATATCCATTTCGATAGCGATACGAATATTGTGGATGTGGCGGTGCGCCGATTGCGACAGAAGATCGATGATCCGTTTCCAAGGAAACTGTTGCACACTGTCCGCGGAGTCGGCTATGTCCTTGAAGAACGGTAAGCCCTGGTCTATCACTGTTCGCCTCACCTTTCTCTATATCCTTTCCGCGTCAGTCATTTTATGTTCAATAGGTTGGTATTTGCATCAGACGTTGGCCGCAACTCTGGAACAGGACAATAAGCAGTTTCTTCTCCAAGAGATTCAATTGCTGCGCATGGTTTTGGAAGAGCAGCCGCCGAATCTTGGAAGATTGGCGGATGAACAATCCGAAGGTATCGGTCTGCCCACGGGTCGTTATTATTCGAGAATCCTGGATGAAACCGGACATAGTCTGATCGAAACGCCAGGGATGGAATCCTTACCGACGGCAAGCCAGTTTCCGGAACCTTCTGAGCCGTCCGAAACGAACGGTGTGGTCCAGACCATTCCTGACGGGAGAAATTTTATGCTGATGTCCGCGTGGAGTAGGGCGACCCCGAAGCAAACCATTCACATTGCTCTCGATATTAGCCATGAAGCGACACTCCTTGCTCAATACCAACGCAACCTTGTTGGAGCGTTGGTGTTGGGTCTACTGTTCTCAACTGTGGCAGCCATATTCATTGCTCGGCGCGGCTTGAGTCCTCTTGCTGAAATGACGCAACACATAGAAGGTATCACTGCGACACAACTGCATGAACAACTTGACCCGGCTTCCTGGCCCAAGGAATTATCTTCCTTGGCGTCTGCGTTTAATGCCATGCTGCTGCGCCTGGCCAAATCTTTCGCGCAGCTCACCCAGTTTTCGGCTGATCTGGCTCACGAACTGCGTACCCCGATAAATAACCTTATGGGAATAACCGAGGTCGGCCTGGCCAAATCACGGAATGCCGATGAGTACCGTGAGATTCTCGAATCCAATCTTGAAGAATACGGGCGACTGTCACGAATCGTGGAAACCCTGCTGTTTTTAGCCCGCGCCGAAAACACGGAAATTCAATTACGTAAGACTCGTCTGGATGGCAGAGCTGAATTGGAAGCGGTCTGCAGTTACCATGAAGCCTTGGCCGAGGGAAAAGGCATTCGGCTCAAGTACAAAGGACAGGGCTTTGTGTATGCCGATGGACAGCAGTTCAAGCGTGTCCTCAGTAATCTGGTACTCAATGCCATTCACCACACACCGAACCGGGGGGAAATCCGCTTATGCCTGAGTCTGGCTGAGGACGGATCGACAGAAGTCAGTGTGCAGGATACAGGCTGCGGCATAGCGGCGGAACATCTTCCCAAGCTGTTTGACCGGTTTTATCGCATAGACCCCGCTCGCTCCGAGGATGGAACGGGACTGGGGCTCGCCATTGTCAAATCAATCATGGACCTGCATGGAGGGTCAGTGGTCATTCAAAGCACACCCGGCAAAGGCACCGTTGTGACCCTTCATTTCTCCTGCGAATAGAAGATAGTGCGAGAGGGAGAGGTTAAACAAAAACGAGCAGTCTGGAGTCGTTTCTTGACAATTATCTACATATTGAACATCGGGTGTTAGTCTATGGCCGAAAAATCGTCGCGTTCGATTGGCGGGATATTGGCTGAGTTTCCCATCTGCTTATAGTCGAGAAGTCCGCTAATTCCAACAGAATGTTCTGACCTTTTGGATTCCCCCGTTTCCTCTCCGCAGTCCCACGCCTTGACATATTTGGCAGTCTTCAAGAGAATCGCGGGTCTGTGCCAGACTTGAAACCGAAGCTCCGAATCCAGCTTGGTATGTAGTAGATTGCACACAAGATCTTTGTGGGGTGTTAGGAGACGAATCATGAGTGAGAACTGGATTTTCATGAACGGTTGAAGGGGGCCGTGCTCACGCGCTGCCGTTCCATACGTAGCGTGAGGTGCGGAAGGCAGAAATAGCAAGGAGAGACTGGTTATGAAAATTGCAGTTGGAGCAGATCCCTTTGGGTTGGAACTGAAAGAGGCGGTGAAACAGCATGTGCAGACACTTGGCCATGTGTGCGTGGATGTAGGCGGGACAACGGATGAAGCACGTCCCTATTATGAAGTCGCTCATGAACTCGCTGGAAAGGTGGGTTCAGGTGAGTATGATCGCGGTATCCTCGTGTGCGGTACCGGGATGGGCATGGCGATCATTGCGAACAAGCATCCGAATATCTATGCCGCGGTGTGCGAAGATCCTTCCACTGCAACCAATGCCCGATCCATCAACAATGCCAACTTACTCACCATGGGTCGCATGGTTACGGCATCTTACAAAGCCAAGGAAATTGTTGATGCCTTTCTGACGACTGAATTCAAGAAGGGGTGGGATGAGGAGATCCAAGCTTTTCTTGACCGTTCAATGATCGATATTCAGCGGATTGAGTCCCAGGAATTCAAGGATTGAATGTTTTCAACAGACCAGGCCGCGTAAAAATGGTTTTGTCAAATAATCCCTTTGATGCGGATGCATTCCTGACTGACGCACATCTGTAGGTGCCCCGCTCACACATATAAGGTGGCGAGGTATCTCGTAGAGCGAGGGAGAGCGATGGGGTAATGGGCTGGCCGGCGCACAGGAGCTTCGAGTGAAACAGGCCGCGGCTCAACGTTTCAAAAAGCGGGTGGCATTGGTATGTGGGCCGCTCGGTTGAGATTGACGGACCGTATCTTTTTCGTGGGCTAATACCCCAAACCCAAGCTACTTCCGATATCGCGCCGTAAGCTGAGTTTCTAGCTTATCCAGGCTTACCTTAGGAAAGAAGCTATTGTGGAACCCAAATCTTTTGTGTTCTGGAACCCGGCTCGGGATAAATTCTTCCAACACAGCCGCAGCAATGAGTTGATTGAACTGTGTGCTCAGGTGAGACGCATTCCAAAACCCAATAGGGAGTGAAACATTGTTGCTAAAGCAGGAAGCCGCCTTCCCTAGTTGAATGATTCCAGCGGTTTCGTCGACACATTGTTCGCCAATTGAAAAAAAATAGCCTGCGTGCCTGCCAATGAAAAATGTATTGGCGGCATTTCGTATCGGTGTTTGAATATCAACAAAGGCAATACGCTTGCTCTCAAAATTTTCAATCTGTGTTTTCAGGGATTGATTAAAAAGTGTCAATAATTGGTCAAATTCCGCGGCCACCTCATGCTTGGCTAGGGGGCCATCGACATCTTCCATTGAAAGTAAGCGAGGAGTGAGCCCCAAATTAAATTGCCCAAGAACCAAAATGTTTTTGGCTCCGAGGGAAATGAGCCGTTCAACCCCTCCGGCAATCTCCATGGGAATTCCAACGGTTAAGGCTTGAATGAATTGGTCGAATGTAATCGTTCCCTCGACAAAGAGAAAAAACGCGGCGGCGAGATCATTTGCACCCGTATACACAATGAATAGTGTGTGATCATTAATCTTAACTTGCCTTAAACGCTTATCCACTTCAAACATGTCGATTTGTGTACGGAAGGCCGGAATAATGACGGTCTCGCGCAAAAGACTGTTTGCCTCTGCATTCGTCTCACTTTGGTTGTTACGATAAACATCTTGTCGGGTAAAGATGGACTCTTGGAGTGACTTGCCCTCAAAGGTGCAAGGCAACGGGAAGAGATTCACATTGGCACATCCCTCACCTGAGAGCGCAGAATAAAACGCATAATTTACAGATTGTCGAATTGAAACTTCAGAAGGAAGGGTATCGTTGAATTGAATGATCCAGGGGCGTAAATCAGCACCGTGCTTCAACAATTGCTTCAAAACTCCGTTATAGACAAAATATTCCGTCCAATTGAGTGAATGGTGGGTTTTTTCCACGCATCCTTGGTTAGAACACAATGGCAATTGTGGGGGCAATGTTAAACGGAATATCCGAGAGTCTCTGCTGGTTGGTGGAAATCTTAATTTGGTCCCAGGGAGAATGGTATCCTTGCGAGGGTTCACGGGATTCGAGATAGGAACGTAGATATTGTTGAAAATACCGCTATCCGAGGTGAAATATTCCCCATCCGATGGTTCCCCATCAAAGGTCAGGCTTGATGGGCCATTCCCAATATCGGTGAGACTATCCCCAAAAAACATGGCATTGGAAAAACTGCGTCGAGGAAAAA